>CALEEC010000093.1 GCA_937949245.1 uncultured Gemmataceae bacterium
CATCCCAGAGGGGAGTTGAAGGAAAAATGATGGGGATTCAGCGTCTCATAACTCCGACCACACGTTCCACAGGCGAGCAGTTGGCTGAAGCGTTCGACTTTCCAAGATGCTTCCTCGAGGTCACTCGCGACATGAGCCAGATGCATTACTCCTTTGCCGAGCGATAATGCCGCTTCCACACTATCTGCAATCCGAGTGCGTGCACCAGCACGCACCACCGTTCGATCGATCACGACTTCCACTTGATGTTTTCGTCGATGATCGATCGTTGGCGGTTCGTCAATGCTATATGATTTGCGATCGACTCGGATGCGTACATATCCCGAACGGCGAATTTCTTCCCAGAGGGTTTCGTATTTTTCCTGCCCCTTACGTTCGATCGGGGCCATGATGTAGATCTTAGAACCTTCCGGCAACGACAGAATCTTCTCGATGATCTCATCGACAGTTTGCGTGCCGATCGGGATGTTGCATTGGGGGCACCATGGTTGCCCCAATCGGGCGTACAACACCCGCAAATAGTCGTAGATTTCCGTGATGGTGCCGACCGTCGAACGGGGACTCTTGGAGGTTGTCTTTTGCTCGATGGCAATGGCCGGCGATAGCCCGGTGATGTGTTCTACTTTGGGTTTCTGCACTTGGCCTAAGAACTGACGCGCGTAGCTGGACAGGGACTCTACATAGCGTCGTTGGCCTTCGGCATAGATCGTATCGAGAGCCAGTGTGCTCTTCCCAGATCCAGAGGGGCCGCAGCAAACGGTCATTTGGTCCCGAGGTATTCGCACATGGATGTTTTTCAAATTATGCTGCGCTGCTCCCTCGACGTGAATGTGAGTAATGCGTTCTGTCGCTGGCTTCGTTTTGCCGGACGATTTTCTAGACGACGGTTTCGGTGAGATGGCGCTGGGTTTGCCTTGAAGAATAGGGCGGAGGGCTTGTCCAGTGTAAGAGGTCGGATGCGCCGCTACTTGTTCGGGAGTCCCGGTGACAACAATTTGGCCACCTCCCGAGCCCCCTTCAGGGCCCATATCAATCAGCCAATCCGCCGTCTTCATCACATCCAGATTGTGCTCGATCACTAAGACGGAATTTCCCGCATCGACAAAACCGTGCAGAACCTGCAACAGTTTATGGATGTCGTCGAAGTGCAATCCCGTAGTCGGTTCATCGAAGATGTACAGCGTCTTTCCGGTGCTTCGACGGCAAAGTTCTCGGGCGAGTTTGATCCGCTGGGCTTCACCGCCGGAAAGCGTAGGCGAGGCTTGACCCAGTTTGATGTAGTCGAGTCCTACATCGTGCAAGGTCTGCAACATAGAACGGATTTTGGGAATATTCTCAAATAGTTCGAGTGCCTGTTGTACATCCATTTCTAAGACATCATGGATGTTTTTGCCGCGATAACGAACTTGCAGAGTTTCCCGGTTGAATCTCTTCCCCTCGCAAACTGGGCAGGTGACCCAAACATCGGCGAGGAAGTCCATTTCTAGTTTGTTGGAACCGTTGCCCTCGCAGGCTTCGCAGCGACCACCGGTAATGTTGAAACTGAATCGGCCAGGAGAATAACCTCGCACCTGAGCTTCAGGCATTTCGGAAAACAGTTTGCGAATCTCGTCCCAAAGTTTGATGTAAGTCGCAGGGTTGGAACGCGGCGTTCGACCGATCGGCGTTTGGTCGATGTCAATCACCTTGTCAATCTGTTCATAACCAACGATGGCATCATAATCGGGACGTAATGCCGATTCATCTGCGAGTGTGGCATCTTCCTCCTCGTCCGATTCCTCTTTCCTTCGCCCCAGCACTTCCCGTAAAGCAAAGCGGAGGACGTCGTTGATCAGAGAGCTTTTACCAGAGCCACTCACGCCGGTCACACAGACAAAAGCTCCCAAGGGAATCTCGACGGTGACATTCTTCAAGTTGTGATGCCGAGCACCGACGATCGTGAGTTTTCGTTGGGGATCGAGCGGACGTCGTTGGGAGGGAATGGAGATGGAACGCTTGCCCGTGAGATACTGCCCCGTCAGGCTGTGGGGATGGGTCAGCACTTCCGCAGGCGCTCCGGCAGCGACGATCTCTCCGCCACGAACTCCGGGGCCAGGGCCGAAATCGACCAGATAATCCGCGGCTCGTATGGTGTCTTCATCATGTTCGACCACCACGACGGTGTTGCCCATATCACGCAGGTGTTCGAGACTCTTCAGTAAACGCACATTGTCGCGTGGATGCAACCCGATACTTGGTTCATCCAGAATGTACAACACGCCGACCAACCCTGAACCAATCTGGCTGGCAAGTCGAATTCGTTGTGCTTCTCCCCCGGACAGCGTGGGGGCCGATCGATCGAGCGTCAAATAATGCAAACCGACATTCAGGAGAAAGCCGAGCCGAGCGCGGATTTCTTTCAACAATTCGGCCGCGATAAACTTTTGCAGAGGATTGAGTTGATTTTGCAACTGCTCCAGCCAAGGCACAAGGTCGCCTAGGGGCATCGCGCCCAGATCGACTAATGTCTTGTTTCCGACCCGTACTGCTCGTGCTTGCGGATTGAGACGACAACCTTGACACGCAGGGCACTTGACCACACGCATGTAACGCTCCAGTTGCGCGCGTCGCGGCCCATGAGTCACTTTCTTGAAACTCGATAACAACTGGGGAATGATTCCCTCCCATCGTCCACCGTGCTTCCATACCGAGCCGCCACGTTGTTTCCATTCAAACGTGATGTGGCGATCGCCGGTGCCGTGAAGCAACCAGGCACGATGCTGTTCAGGGAGGTCTTTCCAGGGGACTTTCAAGTCGATGCCTAAGGTGCTAGCCACTCCTTCATAGATGTGTCGACGCCAACGGCCCATACCTTTCAGTTTGCCGATCAGGGGGAAAGCTCCCTCGGCGAAACTCAAGTTTTCATCGGGGACCAATAAAGCCGGGTCGAAAGTAAACTTGGTTCCTAAGCCGTCGCACTCGGGGCACATCCCCTGAGGGGAGTTGAAGCTGAAGAGTTGGGGAGTCGGCGGTTCGTAGCTTTTGTTGCAATACAAACAAGCATAGTGGGCAGAGAGCAACAGATCTTCGTAGGTATCCTGGCCTGTTTCTTGAGCGATGATCAAGTTTCCTTCGGCAAGCGTCAAGGCTTGCTCGACCGCTTCCGCCAAGCGTGGCCGAACCTTCGGTTCGTTTTTGAGCCGATCGATGACAATCGCGATGTCATGCTTGATCCGCCGATCAAGCTTCAAGTCATCCGTCAGACGGACGATCCTCCCATCGACACGAGCCCGAACATATCCACGCTTGACCATTTCGGCAAAGAAGTCCTTGAATTCTCCCTTTTGTCCGCGAATCATCGGAGCCAAAACAAGGAACTTGGTATTCTCGGGAAAACTCACAATTTGAGCGAGAATCTGCTCCCTCGTTTGAGCCGTGATAGGACGTTGGCATTGAGGACAATAGCCTTGGCCGATGCGTGCATAGAGAACGCGTAAAAAGTCCGAAACTTCCGTAATGGTGCCTACCGTGGAACGCGGATTGCGAGAAACGGTCTTCTGTTGGATGCTGATGGCCGGCGAAAGACCGCCAATGTAGTCGACATCCGGCTTGGGCATTTGGCCGAGGAATTGACGTGCATAACTAGACAGCGATTCGACGTATCGACGTTGGCTCTCGGCGTAAAGGGTGTCGAAGGCGAGCGAACTCTTTCCAGAACCGCTGACCCCGGTGAAAACGACCAATTGATTGCGGGGAATTTCTAGATTAATGTTGCGAAGATTGTGT
>CALEEC010000094.1 GCA_937949245.1 uncultured Gemmataceae bacterium
CTGCGATCTTGAAATTGCATTTCCAGGGCGATCCGTTGTCGTCGGCCCAGTTCGGCGATGGCGGAACGCACGACATCGGAGGTTTCTTCCCGTTCCATCGGGGAATCGGGACTGGGTTCCATATCGACCAGCAGATGTTCCAAGTCGTGGGGGCCGTTGGCTCCCAATTGGGCGAACGACAGTACGGGCCGACGACGACGGGTGCGTAGAGCGTTGCGCATCACGTTGCGGGCGATGTGGAAGATCCATGTTCCCAAGCGTGCCCGCGGAAGGTAGCGTTTGCGGTTGCGGTACACCCGCAGGAAAACGTCTTGGGTCAGATCCTCGGCTTCTTGCCGATCGCCCAACATCCGGTAAAGCCGAGCGAACACCCGAGCACCGTAACGCTGGACCAGATCGGCCATCGCACCGGGTTCATCGCGTTGCACCCGCAGCATGCATTCGATTTCTGCATCGCACGGCCTAGGTTCGCTGCGGCACGCGTTGCTACGGGATTGACTAACGCGACTCCAAGATTGGCTCATCGGCTGGTCTCCTCTCCCCGGTGATGCCTGATCACTCGGTCGATCTTCCTTGAAGCGGTAGTTTCACACGAAAACAACTCCCCACACCAATCGTGCTTTCTACTTCGATGCCGCCCCCTAAACGATCGACATATTCTTTGACGATGGCCAAGCCCAGGCCGGCGTGCGCTCCGGTGCCGTTGCGGGACGGATCGGAACGATAAAACCGCTCGAAAATGTGTTCGCGGGTTTCGGGAGTCATGCCGATGCCGGTGTCGCGGACCTCCAGCATCAGGCGGTGGGAGTCCAAGCGTCGGCCGATCAGTTCGACCGAGCCACCGGGCCGGTTGTATTCGACGGCGTTATGTAGCAGGTTGATCAGCACTTCGCGGAGTTTAACCGGGTCGGTGCATGCCTCCAGACCTGCTTCCACGCCGATGGAGAATTTCAGCCCACGTTCCTCGGCCAACGGGCGTACCACGGGGACACAAGAATCGACTAGGTCGGCAACATCGACCGGCTGGAGGTTCACCGGATCGGAACCGGCGTCAATCCGGGCCAACAGCAGTAAGCGTTCGACCAGTTGGCTCATCTGTTGGCTGATGGTTCGGCAATCTTCGAGCGTTTCGCGGTACTCCTCGGGCGAGCGTGGTTTGCGTAAAGCCACTTCAACCGTTGTCAGCAAAGCGGCCACGGGGGTACGAAGTTCGTGCGAAATGTCCGCGGCGGCTTGTTTCTCGCGGTCGAAGGCCTTTTGCAGCAGACGCAGCGTTTCTGCCATTCGCTCGGCAATCGGCCTTAGTTCCCGGGGCAGTTTCGTTTGATCGATCGGCAGGCGGAAGTCTTTGGTGGATACTTGGCTGACCGCTTCCGATAGTCGATTCAGCGGTTTGAGTCCCTGACCGACCAACAACGAACCACCGAGCACCACGCCTGCGAACGTGCCCAGGCTGACCAACAGCAGCAGTTCTTGCAAACGACGGAGCGTTTGCTGGGTTTCTTCCTTGAATCGCCGAATCTGCAAATCGCGTTCGGCAGCCAAACCGGCTAGGGTTTCGTTCAAGGAAGAAAGATCGTAGGCACACTGGATGTAAATGGTCGGTAGATAGTTTTCGCTTCGTTCACTGGGTCGCCGGGGGGCATCTCCGGGAGCAGAGGAGGGAGGAACCGTCTGAAGGAACGGATCGATCATCGGCGGGGGAACGACCAAATTCGGAGACGGAGGATTCAGTCCCGGTGCAAACGGCGGAGGGCCGCGCCGTTCTCCCCCGGCGGAACGCATTCCCATCGGTCGGCCCCAGCCGGCGGTCACCAACGGCGTTTTCAGCAAAACCCGGCGAACGGTGATGCCATTGTTCAGTTGCAAGTCATCAAACTTCCAAGAAACAAACGAAGACCGATTGATCTGCCGCAGATCCAACGGCATAGTCATGTTGCCCAGCGAGCGCGAACGCCAGATGCTCCCCGGCGCACTGTTGATCTGCACATATTCCGCGATCCCCGGATCGTCTTCCGAATGAACAAACAATTCATCCAGTTGCAGATTGGTGAAGTAAACCCGGGCGATGCCCAAGGCGAACGAAGTCGGTTTCGCGGGGAAAATCCAACTGGGCATGGTCAAATAGCCATACGGCGATTGCGCCGCCAGTCCCGCGGCCAAAGGGGCCATCGTGATGTAGGTGTAGTAGCGTTGTCCCTCCTTGCGGAAACGCTGAAAGTATTGCCATTGGGCTAAGCTCGCTAGGTGGTTGGCTTGGTTGAGCAGTTTCTGATCGAGCTTCGCCTTTTCTTCCCGGGCACGTTCTTCATACTGACGATCGAGCAATTCAACCGCCGCTTGATGCCGAACCTCTAAGGTTTGCCGTTTGACCCGATTCACAAACAGCCCCACTGCTCCCAAGGCCAAAGCGAGCAGGACCAAGAAGTACAAGATCAGGGATCGCCGAATGGACCTCATGCAGGAAACTCTGCCGGAACGGAGACGCCTAGCTTGGCTTGGAACCTGGGGCGGAGTCCTCTTCGCCGCGTAACATGTAACCTTCGCCCCAGCGTGTGAGGATCAACGGTGGGTCGAAGCCTTTGTCAATTTTATTCCGCAGATAACGGATGTAGACATCGATGACGTTCGAGGTACTCTCGTCGTGTTCGTCGTACAGATGCTCCCAGATCATGGTGCGGGTGACCACTTTGCCGCGATGAAACGCTAGAAATTCGAGCAAGCCATACTCCCGTGGCGTCAGTGAAATCAGTTGCCCAGCTCGTTTGACCGTCCGCGACGAAGTATCGATGACCAAGTCGTATAGCCGAATCACCGGATCTTTCATGTGATGGCCGCGACGGATCAACGCACGCACCCGCGCCAGCAATTCCGCCAACTCGAAGGGTTTGGTCAGGTAATCGTCGGCCCCCAGGTCGAGGCCTTGCACTTTGTCGTTCAGGGCGTCTTTGGCCGTCAGCACGAGGATGTGCGTTTGCATGCCGGCGTCACGCCAGCGTTTGAGCAACGTCAGGCCATCGACCTTGGGCAGCATCAGGTCGAGGATGATCACATCGTAACTGGTCGAAGTGGCTTTGTGATGTGCCTCTTCGCCATCCAAAGCAACGTCGACGGCAAACCCTTCCTCTTCCAGACCTTGCCGCAGAGCACGCGAGAGCGGTTTATTGTCTTCGACCAAAAGCAGCCGCACCGGCACGCCCTCCCTTAGAAACTCAAGTCCCAAACGCAGAATCTTCTCATCAAGTGATAGCACAAGTGCTATGAAAAGGTGATGAGAGCTTTTCGCCCAGGGAAAAACGCGTCAGCGGCCAGGGAGCTGCGCAGAGGAGCCAATGGCGTGATAACGCCTAGAGCCGCGGACGCTAGCCGCAGGTATACGGCGACTCGCGACAGAAGAGAACACCCGACGACTGGCGTCGTCGGCTCCTGGTGCTCCGATTTGCCGTATCACGAATCGGTGATCATCCCCACGCGGCTATCGATGGGAGGTGGAAGTGTCTAAAGAATCTAAGGTTAGGGAGCAGTACGTGGGTCGCTTCCCGCGAGAGTCTCTAAACTCGACGGCGGAATGCATTGTTGCGCCGGCACGCCGATGGCGATCAACAGGCGATATTGGGCACGTTCGTAGTCGGTGAGAGCCTGGGCGTAGGCTTCCAACAGATCGTTCAAACCGCGGATCGAGTCGAGCACTTCCAGCGGTCGGCCTTCGCCCCCGCGAATCCGCTCAAAGTTCAATTCCAACGAGCGAAACACCGGGCCGTTCATCCGGCCTTGGGCATCGAACAAGGCAGCACGGACCAGGTCGAGCCGCTCTTTGCTATGCACCCATTGTTCATACGCCGATACGACTTGGGCGATGACCCGGTTCTGTGCTGCGATCAGTTGGAATTGCGCTTGCTCGGCCCGGGCTTTCGATTCACGGATGTCCGCGAGGTTACCGACGCCGAAGTTGTTCAACCGCCAACCGAGTGTCACTTCAAAGTCCGAGCGGGGGCCAAATCGACCATAGTCGGCTATCTTTTTGTCGATTGGACCACTGACGGGATCTGTTTCCTTGAGATTCGTATTGCGAATCGGACCACCGCCGAACCCACCGGCAAAATAGTTGACGCCGAGGTTCGGTGCCCAGGGCCGCATTTTCGCTTGTTTCCATCGCGTCAGGGCGGCTTGCAACAGCAGTTGATTCTCCGCCAATTCCGGTCGATTCCGTAAAGCTTGCTCGACCAAAGTATCCAGCTCGCGTTGAATCCATTCTTTGCAGGGCATCGGCAGTTCTTGGCGAAAATCTTCGACAGGCGTCAGCGGCACCGTGGCATCGAGCCGCAGCAAACGCGACAGTTCCGCTCGGGCGATTTCCAATTCGGCGAGAATCGCAGCCCGTTCTTCTTGTCGGCGAAAGGTTTCCGTCTGCACCCGGTATAATTCCGAGGCCAAGGCATCGCGTCCCCCCACCTCGACAAAATCGCGGATCAAAGGGAGCAATCCTTTCGACTTGGCGCGACGTTCCGAAGGCTTGGGTGAACTGAGGAAGTCCAGCGTGTCGTCGATCCGCGCCAAACGCCGACGTTGACGGAGCACATTCAGGTAGGCTTCGGTGACCGCCAGCAGGGTGTCGTTGGTCACCCGTTGCAGATTCGCTTCGGTCGCACGCAGTTGCTGGCGAGCGACCAATGGCAGATAAAACACGTCAGCAAAGTTGGCACTCTGTTGCAGTTGACCGCCTACGGTGAGCGATCGACGGTTGACGTTCAGAATGTTGCCGTTGGCTTGTTGAATTCGGCCATCGTGATCGACGAAACCTCCA
>CALEEC010000095.1 GCA_937949245.1 uncultured Gemmataceae bacterium
TGGGCAATTTCCAAATTTCGACGGTATTCGCGGGAACGCTGCTTCGCTAACGGACGATACGCGCGGGAACGCTGCTTTGCGAACGGATGATAGGCGCGTGAACATTGCTTCGCTCACTTTGGACGGCATCGGACCGATGCCGGTGGTTCGCCCGGCTAGCGTAGCGGAATTGAGTGCCTTGGTCTGCTCGGCTCAAGCGACGGGAACCCCGCTGTTTCCCGTGGGGGGGCGGACGCAGTTATCGTTGGGGCGCGTGCCGAGTCGTGCCGGAACTGTGGTCGATCTGACGGCGTTGGAGCAGGTGATCGATTACCCCGCGCGTGACATGACTGTGACGGTACAGGCCGGCATCCGTATCGCGACGTTACGCCAACTGCTGCACCGTGAAGGTCAGCGTTTGCCGATCGACGTGCACTCCCCCGAGCAAGCGACCCTCGGCGGTTGTCTGGCGACCAACGTCAGCGGCGCACGTCGCTTCGGCTTGGGGACGCTCCGCGATTACGTCATCGGTATCTCGTTTCTTTCCGACGAAGGCAAAGAGGTCAGAGGGGGAGGTCGAGTCGTCAAAAACGTCGCGGGCTACGACCTGTGTAAACTGCTGATCGCGTCGCTGGGTACGCTGGGCATCGTTACCCAAGTGACGCTGAAGGTCAAACCGTTGCCAGAATCGTCGAAACTCTTGAGTTTGTCGCTGCCTCTGGAAAGCGTCGAAGCGACCCTGGAAGCGATCCATCACTCGAAGACGCGACCGGTGGCTGTCGAACTGCTCAACAGCGCCGCGGCCCAAGCGGTGGGTGTCCCCTACCACCAAGGGCAAGCGGTCGTGGTGGTCGGCTACGAAGACAACGCCAAGGCCGTCGATTGGCAATTGGCCCAACTGCCCGGCGAACTCCCCGAGTCGGTGCGTAGCGCCTGCGTGCCTCACACAGGCCCCGACGCCGAACGCTTGTGGGCCAACTTGGAAAATCTGGCCCTACGCCCTGACGCGAAGTTGTCGTTCAAAGCCAACGTCCTGCCCAGCCGAACCGCGGAGTATTTTGTCGCGTTGCAACGTCGGCAGCCCAGCGGTTGGCTGCTGCGCGCTCACGCGGGCAATGGCATCGTCGTCGGTCATTGGGTCGATGCCTCGGCCAATGTCACCGACGCCGTCGATTGGGTCCAGCACGCCTTGGCTTTAGCGACTTCGCCTGTGCAAGCCCAAGGCAACTTGATCGTGACGCATTGCCCCACCGACTGGAAAGCCCGCCTGCCGATTTGGGGCCGACCAACTTCGGATCGGGAAATGATGCGGACGATCAAAGATCGCCTCGACCCCCAGCGTTTGTTCAACCCCGGCCGATTCGTCGAAGGGTTCTGACCGTTGGTGCAGATCCCTTCGCCATCGGATTGACGAGATCGATACCCCATGAGCAGCACTTTAGCCTCGCGAATCGACTTGCCGTTGTTGTCGGCTGTGCCAACGTCGGCCCCGCAACCGGCGATCGATTACGAATTGTTGTTGGATTGTGTCCACTGCGGCCTATGTACCGCGGCTTGCCCCACCTACGTCGAGACAGGCAACGAAGCTGACAGTCCTCGGGGGCGCATCTACCTGATGCGTAGCGTCATCGATGGCGTGTTGGAACTCGATGACCAGGTCAAAAGTCACTTAGATTTGTGCCTCAATTGCCGGGCCTGCGAGACGGCTTGCCCCTCTGGGGTGCAGTACGGCAAACTGATCGAGCCGTTCCGCGAACACCTCGACCGGCTTGAACCGGGCCGAGCCACCCAGACGCTCAACGCGTTCCAACGCTTCCTGCTGTTCTACGTTTTCCCGTCGCGGTTCTGGACTCGTTGGGCTTTGGCTCCGGCCCGGTTTGCTCAATGGTCCGGCCTCGATGAGCTATTGCGTCGCAGCGGCGCGTTGCAACTGCTGCCCAAGTCGCTGCGCGAGATGCACGGCATGCTACCGCGGCTCAAGCCGCACTACGGCGAGTTGCCGGAATTCCTCCCCGCGATCGGCAAACGGCGTGCCCGCGTGGGATTGTTCCTCGGTTGTGTCGCCGATGCCATTTACCCCGAAACCAATCTGGCCACGGCATGGGTGCTGCAACACAACGGCTGCGATGTCTGGATTCCTCAGCATCAGACCTGCTGCGGTGCCCTGCACTACCATGCCGCCCAAGATGCGCCGGCTCGCCGGTATGCGGTGCAGAACTTCGAGGCGTTCGGCTTTCGCGAACGTCCGTTGGCCGACCTCGATGCGATCATCGTCAACGCGGCCGGCTGCGGGGCCATGCTCAAAGAGTACGACCACCTGATGCACGGCACCCCCGAGGAAACCACGGCGATCCGCTTCAAGAAGAAACTGCGGGACATCAGCGAATTTCTGGTCGAACTCGGCCCGATTCGCCCGACGCATCCGTTGAAACTGCGAGCCACCTACCACGATGCCTGCCACTTACGCCACGCCCAGCAGATTGCCAAGCCGCCTCGGCAATTGCTCGAATTGATCCCTGGGTTGGAATTGGTGGCACTCCCCGAATCGGAAATCTGCTGCGGCGCTGCGGGGAGCTACAATCTCACGCAACCCGAAATGGCCACGCGATTGGGCGAACGCAAGACCCAACACATTGTGTCCACCCAAGCCCAAGCGGTCTTCACCGGCAACGTCGGCTGTCTGATGCAGATTGATCGGCATCTACGGCACCAGTGCCCAGGAATTTGGACCGCTCATCCGATCGATGCGTTATGGGCCAGTTACAGCGGCGAGTTGCCCGAAGTGCTGCAACGCTCGCCGTCCGTGTAAAAGAAAGGCGGCTTGAAGAATGGCCTGATGTCGCTCGTTGCTTTCAATGACGAGGCACAGAGATCGATTTTGTGTCGTTGCTCAACGACCTAGCAAAGTGAATTTTGTGATTCTGCTGTCCAACGGCGTCGCCCGAAAAGTTACCTGCGAGAGGAGGGACTTGAACCCTCACGGGGGTTGCCCACCAGATCCTAAGTCTGGCGCGTCTGCCAATTCCGCCACTCTCGCGTGTGATGTAGTTTAACGGGCGGAGCCAATCCGTCAAGGCTTTCTCCCGTGCCACGGCGAGAATCGCCACAGTCCCACAGTATTACCTCGGCGTATTGTTTGCGCAGAGGCATCGACTTGGGGCAGTTGCCTAATTTCTGAAAATCCGTCGACGTAAGTCGACGGCGCGCTGGGGCGAGAAAATCCGTCGACGTAAGTCGACGTTGCGCCAATCGAACCAACGAACCGCATCTCACTTGGCCGGTTCGATGACCAGACGCACGGCGGTTCCCTCTTTGGGCAGCACCTCCGAGTTGACTTCCAATTTCAGGTATTTCTCTTCCTTCATGGTTAAAGTCGATTGAATCACCGTTTCATCGGTCACCGGATAGATGGCGATCAGCGTGCCGGACAGGTCGGCTCCGTAGGTTTTCTCGGGCTTGTTGGGGTCGGGTTGCGACAGGACCGAGCCGGTGAAGCGGAATTTGACCGTCTTGGGGAACGGCTTTTTGGTCCGCGGATCGAGCAAGAATTTGTCGGCGGACAATTTTTTGCCATCGGCCGTCACGATGAAAATCTGCACGTCCGGCCCCGTCGCGGGAACCTCTCCCCCGCGGACCGGCTTGCCCGGCTTCAGGCCAATCGCTTCGATGGCCTTGTGCACCTCGCTAGGCAGCACGTCGATCGTGAGCACCGTTTCGTGAGCTTTCTTGCCCTTGGGGTGCGGCCAACACGCGATCACTTCGATGGGGTAAATTTCGCCCTTGAGATGCTCCAACTTCCGCGGTGCGATCTTCGCTTCGATCGATACCGATTTTTTCTCCGCGTCGATGACAATGCCTTTGGGCGAATCGGCCGATACGCTCGCGGCAGTTCCCAACCCCAAGAGCGCGGCCCAGAACGTCAGCCTGAGCAGAACGGTACGCATTGACGAATCTCCTGTTGTTGTCGATAGATAGGATCAACCATGGGAGCGTTGGCCGGTCAGGTTACGCATCATCCGAGGCTCCCTCCGCGAGCAATTCGCGTTCGTAGGCTTCTTGAGGACTGTAGCGGAGTTGCAGTCGCTGGGGGCGCTTCGGGTCGAAGCCCATTTCTGTCGTGGCGTCGGCAGGGCGAGGCAACCAGAGCAAGCCGCTAAGTCGGCCGGTAGGGTCGAAGATTTGGATATTCTCTGGCGTCAATGCATACAGTCGGCCGGCGGTGTCGAGGGCCAACGCGTAAACGTCGATGCGTGCGGCATCGCGGCGAACGTGCAGCGGATAATAGCGTTCAGCCCCGCGGAGGTTGCCTTCTTCGTCGGTGTGGAAGATCCAAATGTGTTTGCCCGCGCGATCGTGAATCCACAATTGCTGCCGGTTGCGGCGATAAAGGCTCCCCCCCGGTTGCCGTAGTGGCACGGTTCGTTTTGTCAACTCTCCCTGCCGGGGACGAAACCAGACCTCACCCCGCTGCGGCACCGTGAAATAGTCGCTGGTTGCTGGGGGGGGCTCGCCTTTCTGCGCTACTGTGGCTGATCGCGGCGGGAGGTTCACGCGATCTGGCGCGATCCGTTCCCAGTTTTTGCCTTCTGAAAGGATCTGATGCAAGGGCATATCTTGAGCGATGCCCTCAGCCGGGGCGATCGACCAGCATGCGACGACGAACAGAAGGAATCGTTTCATAGCCCATCTCTCTCCGGGAGGCTCACGCTTAGTGAGACGAGGCGGCTTTCAAGGTGCCACTGCCGGGCGGAGCCGGGGGAGTGTCACGCCATAGCCAGATCAGCGACTCCGGCAGCACCGCGGCTCCGTGCCGCGGATTATGCCCCCCATCGCCGTATTCAAACCAAAAGTCGTAGCGGGCATAGCGTAAAGCCGCGGCCATCTGTTGATTGCCCAACGGCCACGAACCGAACAGATTGTCTAAGTCGTTGCTGCCGTCTTGCAGATAGACGCGAATCGGCTTGCGTTCCGCTTTGCGAATGATGCCGGGGTAGGCGTCTCCCCCGCGAATGTTGGTGAAACTGCCGACGTGACTGAGAACTTTGCTGAACAGATCGGGCCGTTCCCAAGCTGCCGTGAAAGCACAGATCCCCCCCGAACTGATGCCGCAGATGGCCCGTCCCGCAGCGTCGGTGCGGAGGTTGTATTGTTTGCCGACTTCCGCGAGGATCTCTTTCTCCAAAAACTCGGCATACTGCGGCGACAAGGTGTCGTACTCGAAACTGCGGTTGGACCGCGGCGGAGCTTTCCCTCTGGCTGGGAACGTGCCCGGATTGATAAAAATGCCAATGGTGACCGGCATCAACTTCCGATGGATCAAATTGTCGAAGACCACCGGCACTCGCCAACTTCCCTTGGGATTTTGATACGATCCGCCATCTTGGAAGACCATCACGCAAGCGGGTTGTTTGGGGTCGTACTGAGCGGGAACGTAGACCCAGTAATCGCGGACGGTGTCGGCGAAAATCTTGCTAGTCCAGTGATGCTGGGTGATTTTCCCTTTCGGAACGCCCGGTTGCGGTTCGGACAGCGGCCCGAGTTGATAGTCGTCTGTTGCCCGGCCCGGAGCTGCCAGTGCCAGCATCACCCCCCAAACCCCCAACATCCCAACACGCATCATGGGAAATCCTGCCTTTCCAGCGCAGCGAGCAGCAGAGTGTATCGCGTCCTGGCGTCT
>CALEEC010000096.1 GCA_937949245.1 uncultured Gemmataceae bacterium
CTCCACGAACCGTTCGGGTCCGCCCACCCGGCTTGACTGGCCGATGCGAACACGACGTTGCCCAACGGCGTCGGCGTGTTCAATAGCCCGAAACGCCGACTGCTATGCTGGAGAAAGCCTCCCGTCCAGCCGGCCGCGTAACGCAGTTGATTGCGATCGAACATCACTGCGGCATCCCCCAATCGGATGGCCGTTGCTTTATACGATCGTGCTTTCCCCTGCCAAGACGGATAGTCCATGGTCGCGTTGAACGTCGGGCCAGTGTCCATCTGTTGTAGCCGACTATCGACCCAGTCGGCATCGGTTTCGCGTTCCCAAGACGCGGCCTTGCCCTCGGCGGGACGTGGCGTCCAAGCGGGGTCGGCCGTTGGAATCTCGGAAGCGTCGAACCGCCAAAGCCCAATCGTCGGTGGATCAAGCGGCAACTCGGCCGTTGGAACGGCATGGATCTCCCGAATACCGCTTGAAATCCGTACCTCATCGATCCGACCGCGGCAACCGATCATCGTTTTGCCATCAACGACCACCATGCCGATGGTCAACGGCCCATCGACCGGGCGCGACTTGGGGTTCTTCTCCGCGATCGGGGTAACCAGTTGCTCCTTGACCTGAGTGCCGTCGACGAACAATTTCACCCGCTGCCCATCGAACGTCATGGCCAGATAGTGCCAGCGTTGATCGCAGATGTCTACCTGCGACACAATTTCGCTGGGCTGATAGCCCGGCAAATAGGCCGCGAAATGACCACTTTGGGCGTAGCTGTAGATTTCCCAATGCCGCAGTGAATTTTTCGGATCGCTAGCCACCAGAATGTTGAAACTTTCTTTGCTGTCGAGTTTGGCCCAACATTCGACGGTGAGCGGCGGTTTGCGATAGCGATCGCTGCTTTGCACCACGGCCGGCGAAACTTGCGCATCCAACGCCTGGCCGAACTTGCCGGGGACCAACACCAACTTTTGGCGTTCCAACGTTTTTGCTGGGGGCTGCGTCTCTGGTTTGGGCGGCTCCGCCGCGACTCCCATGCCCACCCCCACCCCGATACATGCCCATAGCTCCAGCCAAGGCAACAGCCACCGCGCACTCATAGCACCATGCCTTGTTCATGATCCACGAGGAAAGACAAGCCATGTCCCGAGTTAAAGTATCGCGTCGCGGCCGAATTGATCCCCTTTAGGAGATCGGGATGACCGAGAGGAGCATCATATCCCGGCGCAGACCTCGCATCGCAATGCGGGGCAAGACGAGGCACCGCCCATTGAGAGAATCCATCGCGATGCGTATGGTCTATTCGTACCGCGGCGAAGTCCATCGTCGTGCCGTTAGTTAGTTCTTGGCACCGCTGAGAATCCAATCGTGGATGAGTTTCTTCTCCTGTTCCGTGAGTTTTGGCTTGCCCGGTGGGGGCATGCTATCGTCTTCGATCGAGGTCCACACTGCACTTTTCGCCGGCATCCCTGGCACGACTCCCGGGCCACTATCTCCACCTTTGCTGATCAATGCCAAGGTACGCAGATCCAACCCGGCTTTGATCGATGGATCGCCATGACATAAGATGCACTTTTCTTTGAAGATCGGCAGCACTTGCTTGGAGAACGACACCTGCGTGACGGTCGGCTTGGGGGGCATCGGTGCCGGTGTCGGCGTAGGGGGCAGTGTCGGCATCGGCATGGGAGTCGGCGTCAGCATCGGGGTTGGCATCGGCATGGGAGTCGGCGTCGGCATTGGGGTTGGCATCGGCGGTGCGATGGGGAGATTTCCTGGTGCAGGTCTCGACGAAGCCAAGGACGGTTCCGCGGAGCCAGCCGGGTTGGAGGTAGCCGACGTCGGCGGATTCGTCTTGGGCGAAGCGGGCGCTGGTGAAGCTGCGTTCTTCCCTTTCGATTCGACGACAGCAACTGCCTTGGCATCGGTTTCGACAGGTTTCTTCCGCCGACCTTTGTCGGACGACATAACTCCCACAATGAAAGCACTGAGGAACACCACGAGGAAAAACACGGCCAGGAAGATCGGCCCCTTCTTCAGCCGCGGCGCTGGTCCGCAAGAGGAAGGAAATGCCGCTGTCGGGGGCATAACTTGGGGCTGTGGCATCGGCACGGGGGCAGGGATGGGCGCAGCAGGTACTGTCGCGGGCATTGGTGCCGCTGCGGCCGTGGGCATGGATAGCGGCATCGGTAGCGACAGGGGCACGGGGGCAGACAGGGGCAGCGGCATGGGCACGGGGGCAAGCAAGGGCATTGGTGCAGCAGCGGCCGCGGGTGTCGACACTGGCACGGCCCCAGATGCATTCATGGGCATGGGTGCCGATACGGCCGAATGGGGAGGTGCAGGGGGGGAGGCAGCGGCCGACGGCAACGGTTGTGGGAACGTTGGGGGAAGCGGGGGGGGGAGTACCGCTTGCCAACCGTTCGACTTGGGATTTGGAAGCGTTCCCGGAGTCGGCGGCATGGGCACAGCCGGGGGTATACCGGGGGAAGTCGGTGCAGATACTGGGAGGGATGGCCGAGCGGAAGGGGCATTCGTCGGCTGCACGACAGTGGCCGCTTCTTCGCTTTCGTCGTTCGGCTGAGGTTGTGGTTTCGGAACTGGCCGCGGTTGCGGCTTTTGGGGTTTGCTGGGCAGAAGTCGGCCTACGGGAATGTTGGGGCGTGGTTCTATGGGTGGCACCGGTGGACGTGGTGCCGAGGAATCGTCCGAATCGTGGCGATGCGCGGTCATTAGCGAGGCTCCCCGTCCCCTGAGCGGACGGTATGGCGTGATTTAGCTGGGGAATAGGTCAGCCACAGCATGGCCGCCTTTGTCGACTCAGACACCGGTCAATCGGTGTTAGTCATCCACTCTTTGGTATAACCAATTCCTAGCGCTTTGCAAACATTTGCTGTGAAATCTGCAAGCGAAATCCGATTTTTTTCGACGGTTCCGCTCCGAAAGCTGAGAAAACACCCGACGACTAGCGTCATCGGCTCCAACCCACCCGACGACTAGCGTCATCGGCTCCCGGATTTTGCAGAGCCGTGGACGCCAGTCCGCGAATGTTCGAGGTCCGCCGCGGGGGCGAATCATCCACAGCACCTACAACAGGTCGTGCAGAACGTGGCCGTGTACGTCGGTCAAGCGGCGATCGATGCCATTGTGCCGGAACGTTAAGCGCGTGTGGTCGATGCCCAACAGATGCAAAATCGTGGCGTGGATGTCGTATACCTGCGTCGGATTCTGGCGATCTGCAGGTTTGTAGCCCCATTCGTCGCTGGGGCCAATGGTCGCTCCGCCGCGAATGCCTCCGCCGCAGAGCCAATTGGTGAAGCAAAACGGGTTATGATCGCGGCCCTTGCCCCCTTGAGCGCAGGGCATACGGCCGAACTCGGTGGTCCATAAGATGATGGTGTCTTCCAGCAATCCCAAGCGTTTGAGGTCTTGAATCAGCGCGGAAGCTCCCTTGGCCATGCCGATGGCCAACGGGCCGTGATCGCGGACGATGTCTTCGTGCGAATCCCAATTCCGTCGCGGAAAGCCGTTGTCGCAGCCTGACCAAATCTGGACAAACCGCACGCCGCGTTCAAGCAACCGTCGTGCTACCAAGCACTTACGGCCAAAATAGTCGATCTCCTCGATCGGGTTGATTTCGCGATCGAACGAACTTTTGCCATGATCCAAGCCATACAGTTTCAGGATGTGCTTCGGCTCTTTCGACAAATCAAGGGCTTCGGGAGCGGCCAACTGCATTCGCGCAGCCAATTCGTAGGAACGGATGCGGGCATCGAGTCGGCCATCGCCGGGGCGGGTCTCGGCGTGGGCACGGTTGAGTTTGGCCAATAGTTCCATCCCCGCAGCCGACGCCTCGGGACGCACGAAGTCGCCTTGCTTGGCAGGAAAGAGGTCTTCGATCGGATTGTCGGCTCCCGGACGGATGATCGTTCCTTGATGTTGCGCCGGCAGAAATGCCGAGTCCCAATTCTTCGGCCCGTTCGAGGCGAAACCTCGGTGGTCTGGCAACACCACGAACGTCGGCAGATTCTCATTCAGGCTACCCAGACCGTAACTGACCCAGCAGCCCATCCCCGGAAAACCGGGTTGTTGAAAACCGGTCGCTTGCAAATAGGTCGCTTGCGAATGCACGCCGGTTTTGCCGACGAGGTTATGCACAAACGCAAGTTCGTCCGCGACCACGCCCAGCTCGGCGACCACGTCGGATAGCATGCGCCCTGTTTGGCCGTAAGGGCGGAATTTCCAGGGGGAAGCGAACGTATGGCCCAAGCCGTTCTGGAACAATTCGACTTTCTCTCCCGGATCCCAAGGTTGGCCGTTGCGTTTCACCAGTTCCGGCTTATAGTCGAACAGATCGACATGACTCGCGGCTCCGGCCATGAACAATTGCACGACGCGTTTGGCTTTGGGAGCGTGATGCAGTCCCCCATCAGGCCGGCGAGGTTGCGTCGGGGTTTGGGCCAACAGCCCCTCTCGGCCCAACAGCGAAGCTAGCGCGATGCCTCCTAAGCCACCGCCGAGGTGCCACAACCATTCCCGTCGCGACCAGAGAGGAGTTGGCGAATGCCTGTCGGTGCGTCCTTGGGTGCCCAGATGCATCGTTTCAGGCCAAACGCCGTGTCGAACAGCGTGCGTGTACATGGTGACTCGTCCTCGGTGCCCGCGTGGGGTGGAGAAGGAACAGCGGATGAATCGGCCGGATAGAGACATACGCGCGAGTGTACCCCTCGTGGTAGCTTGCAGCAAGTCGCTGCCGGAAAAATCGCTAGGTTTTGTGGATGCCCGCCCAGCGGCGTCAATCCCTCTGCCGACGCAAGTGGGCAGCTCGGCTTTTCGGGGGTTCCAGGAGCCGACGACGCAAGTCGTCGGGGGGCTCAGCGAGTTGTCGGGTGTTTTCTCAGCCCGTCGTCGGGTAATTCGTCTCCATCGCGGATGTCGGACGGCTTGCCGAGGTGCGACGTTGTCCGAAACATTTTCGCGACGTAATCAACGTGGTTCGAGTAGGAAGGTCGGCACGGTCGAGCCTCCGCCGGCGGTCACGTTGACGATCGGTTCGGTCGAAATGCGCGTTAGCACGCCGTTCAAGGTCTGACCATGCGCGATGAACGGGTCGGTATCGTATAGACGCTTCAGGAAATGCACTCGGCCATGATGCCAACTGGGAAACGGTTCGCTCGGAATCGGAATACGTTGCTGCACTACATAAGGCGTCGTCAGGGCGGTGCGTACCGCTTGTTCCCAGGTGGTCGCATCGACGGTCCAACCTAAGACGACGCCTTTGCCGCCGTACTCGTCGTTGGGCTTCAAGACAAACTGCTCACGATGGGCGAGAAGGTAGGGAACTAAGTCGATCTCTTGATGTTGGAAACGCGTGATGCGTTCTTCGACTACACGGGTCCAGGGGATGTACTGGTCAATCGCTTGGCGTTCGAGCGGATCGAACAGCGAGGCGTTGCGCTCGTCACTGAGGACGGCCAGACTGGCCTTCTGATGTAGCAATTTGCAACGGAACGAGTTGGCCAGGCAGACGTTGCCCTCGCGAACCGCACGCAGAAGCGGTTGCTCCCAACCGCCGACCTGCAACAACTCGCTAATCAGCACACGTTTGTAAATCAAATCGATGGGAAAATCCCGGCAACGCAAACGCCCCTGATGGTACTCGATTTCCCGCGGATCGACGATTTCGCAAGGGAAACCTTGCTCGCGGAAATACTGACGGAACAAAACAAACTCGCTGTAACTGGGCACCTCTTTCCAATCGACGATCGCGATGTGCGGTAAGCGGGTACGATGCCCTTGCCATTGGGCGTAGGCATCGAGCAATCCATGCAGCACCCCCGGGCGCGCCGGCAGGGGCAGGAGTTGATACCGCTTCAGAAAATCCCGCATCACCCGCAAACCGAGGAACATATCGGTCAGTGTATCGACGTAAGCCGGTCCTGCGGGGGGCTCGGCATTGAATTCGTTGAACTGGAAATGGCTATCGTCGATCATGAAGGCATCGAGTCGCGAGGTCACAAACGGCGGATCGAACCCCGGTTCGATGGTCAGCAGTTGTTCATCCTGTTCGCTGAGATGAAATTGTCGACGAAAGGTCGGATCTTGCAGTCCCAGATGATGAATGCGTCGAAACGCGGGGAGCAATCCCTTCAAGGCTTGCTGGAGCGTCTGATATTGCGGCCGAGTCAGGAAGCGGGGACGTAAGACATTGCAGATGGGACGATCGCCAAAACGGAAGTGCAGCCGTTGGGTGTGAGCATCGATTTGTTCCTGACAGTCTTCGGCCATTCGATCGCTGAGCAAATCGTGATAGTGAGCAATGGCATCGGCTAACATGACCGAGCATCTCCGCGATGGATTAGAACCAAGTCTGCCAACGGAGTTGCTGGACTTGGGGGCGGGGTTGTTGGGCCAAGCGAATGGCCATGTCGGCCATGTGGGTGACGGCCCACTCGAAGTAGGTTTCCGTCAGCGAGTTGATGTCGAAATCGGGAGCGGGATTCATGAAGTCGATCGCATAAGGCACCCCATCGCGGATGGCCCACTCGATCGAGTTCATGTCGTAGCCCAATGCCTTGACCAGAGTTAGCGAATCGGCTTGGATGCGTTCTTGGAGTTTCGGTTCGATGTAGTACGGATCGACAAAATAACGCCGTTCCCGCGGATCATAGGGCATCACCAAGACATCCTTTTGATCCAGCACCAGACAACGGACGTACTTTTCCCAGGCAATCCACTGCTGTACGATCATCGTCAGCAAGCCGGACTGGTTGTAGTAATGCAGCAATTCGCCAGCGGAATGACAGACATACACCCCCCGCCAACCGCCCCCGTGAACATCCTTGAGCACGCACGGCAAACCGACATAATCGACAATCGCTTGCCAGTCGAGAGGGTACACGAGATTGCGTAGGCTCTCGTGATGAACGATTCCCGGAACGTATTCTTTGTTGGGCAGCACCAGCGTCTTGGGATGGGCAATCCCTAGTTTGGTGGCCAAGGTCGCTTCAAAAAACTTGTCATCGGCCGACCACATCAGCGGATTGTTGACGACATGCACCCTTTGTAGCACCGCGTGTTTCAGGTACGAGCGATAGTACGGCACCTCATGGGAGATGCGGTCGATGATGACGCTGTAGGGGATCGGTTCGTTCATCCGGGTGCCGCCGAGTTGGACGTACTCGGCGGTCACGCCGGTGTCGCGACGGTGGATTTCGTCCAGAAAACGGGGCGGAAATGACCATTCACGCCCACAAATCAAGCCGACTTTCATGGGGGGCACTTCCCTTCCATTCCATCCATCAATCGTTTCCGCCGATGTACAGTTGCAACATCCGCTGCCAGTCGGGCCAATCGTGCGCGAAACCATTCCACACGCGCAGCGCATGCCAAATACCGTGCTGCCACAACAGTTGCGACAATTGCTCATTGCTCGGGTACAGACGATCTTCTCGCCCCACGGCCAGGATGATGTTCAATTTGCGTAATGCCTCCAAGCGTCGCGGTTCGTGTTCGTTGGCAATGTATTGCACCGGATTATGGAAGTAGACCAACTCTTCGGGATGATTGCCAAACACCCATCGGATGTCGCATAAACCGCTCATGCTCAGGACGCGATGAACGGATTCTGGATGCCGCAGTGAGAAATT
>CALEEC010000097.1 GCA_937949245.1 uncultured Gemmataceae bacterium
GTGGATATCGATGCGATCGAGCAAGGGGCCGGAGATCCGTTTCTGATAGCGGGCAACCTCATGCGGGCTACAGGTACAGGGCCGAACAGGATCGCCGTGATAGCCGCAGGGGCACGGATTCATGGCCGCGATCAAAATGAAGCGTGCCGGGAAGGTCGTCGAATGCATGGCGCGGCTAATGGTGACAACGCCCTCTTCCAACGGTTGACGTAACACCTCGAGGCTACGGCGGTTGAATTCGGGCAACTCATCGAGAAACAACACACCGTGATGGGCCAAACTAATTTCGCCGGGGGTCGGAACGGTGCCACCTCCGACCATGCCGGCATCCGAGATCGTGTGATGGGGCGAACGGAACGGACGGGTCGTCAGCAGCGGTTCATCGGTCGGTAAGCGTCCCGTGGCTGAGTAGATGCGACTGGTTTCCAAACTTTCCTGGGGAGTCAGGGGAGGCAAAATGGTGGGTAAGCGTTTCGACAGCATGGTTTTACCGCTGCCAGGACTGCCGATCATGAGGATGTTGTGTCCGCCGCTGGCCGCGATGACCAAGGCACGTTTGGCCGTCTCTTGTCCCCGCACGTCGGCAAAGTCGATGTCGTAGCGATTCAACTTGGCAGACCAATCGAAACTGGGGGCCGCGAACGGGTCGGCAGACAATTCCCCTGAAATAATGCCGACAGCGTCTGCAAGGCTATGCACTCCAAAGACTTCGATTTCGTCCACCACGGCTGCTTCCCGTACATTCGCCGCCGGGACGATTAATTGGCGAATCCCCGAGTCCCAGCAAGCCATCGCGATCGACAAACACCCTTTGATCGGTCGCACCGAGCCATCGAGGGCCAATTCTCCCACAGTCGCGAATCGACTGACCTGTTGCGGCGACAGTTGTTGCGTCGCCACCAACATCCCCAAGGCGATCGGCAAGTCGAAGGCACTGGCTTCCTTGCGCAGTTCTGCCGGGGCGAGATTGATAATGGTTCGCCCCCGCGGGCGGTCGTAGCCAAGGTTGGCCATGGCCCGTTCGATCCGGTGAATGCTTTCGCGCACGGCCATTTCCGGCAGACCCACTAAAATCGTTTTGGGGAGTCCTACGGAGGCATCGACTTCGACATCGACGGCAACGCCGTCGATCCCCACCAGGGCGAAAGTTTTCAGTTGCGCTAACATGTCGGCTCGCTTTCGTGGGAAAAGGGATACTACCTTTTGTACATGACGGAACCGACTTTCACCAAACCGAAGTTCGGAAAAATGGCGAAAATTCGCTCGCTTGGCATGGCAACCGTCGGGAAGCGGTAGGCATCGCAGCAAGGGGAACCTATGGGACGTGGTTGGCTTCCGCTGGGCGTTGGGTTGTTTGGCTTGGGGTTCTCCTGTTGGCCGACGTGGTCTTCGGGCTTTGCCTGGATGCAGACCGATGCCGGCGATACGGTGCTGAATCACTACTTCCTGGAGCACGCGTATCGTTGTGTCTGCGACCCGGATTACCTCGGTTCGGCTTGGTCGCCCCGGTTCTTTTACCCGACGCCGGGAGTGTTGGCCTACTCCGACAATTTGTGGGGCACTGCTCCGCTATACATTGTGCTGCGCCAATTGTGGTGCGACACGGTGGCGTTTCAATGCTGGATGCTTCTGTGCCATCTGTTGAACTACGTCGTCATGTACGGGGTGCTACGGTGGTTTGGGCTGCGCCAAGGGTTTGCCGCGGTCGGAGGCTTTTGGTTTGCTTTTGGCTTGCCTCATGTGCATCAGTTTTATCATCAGCAATTGTTTCCGCGATTCTTCATGCCGTTGGCTGTCTGGCATTTGTGGCGGATGTTGCAGCAACCAAGTTCGCAACGTCTGGCACTGCTGTTGCTTTGTGCGGTCTGGCAGATTCTCGCGGGGATTTATTTGGGGTGGTTCTTGGGGATTGGGCTTGCGATTCTGGCGGCGTGGAATCTGCTGCTGAGTGGCGAGGTGCGGCAGCGGTGTTGGCATTATGGCCAACGTGCCTGGGGGATGATCTTGTTGCAAGGCGTGGTGTCGGCTCTGATCCTGGCACCGGTGTTGTACCCCTACATCGAGGTGAATCATGGCTTCGAGCGGAGTTTGCCCGAAGTGTTGTACGGTGCCCCGCAATGGCGTTCGTGGCTGACGCCGGCGGAAGCCTCGCTTTGGCATCCGCTGTTGATGCCCCTGTGGGGAGAAGAACAGCCGATCATCGAGCATCACATCTTCGGCGGTTTCGCGCTTTATGCGTTGGTGCCGGTCGCTCTTTGGGCGATTGCCCGGCAACGGTTGGGCGATCGGCAACAAACTCGGCTGGTCGCGACCTGCATGCTCAGTGCGGCCACTTTAGCCGCGGTGTCGTTGAATGTCGGCGACGTTTCCGCTTGGTCCTGGGTTTACGACTGGGTGCCGGGGGCGAAGGCGATTCGAGCGGTCTTACGCATCTACATCATCATCGATCTTTTCCTGATCATCGGGGGACTGATGGCCGTGCAAGCGATCTGGGATCGACAAGTCTGGTCAGCGCGAACCGCCCGCTGGGTTGGCGTGGTGTTGTTGGCTTGGGTCGCGGTGGAGAACTTTCGTTGGCACATCCCCGGCAACGTCTACTCGTTGGCTGCCTTTCCGAAGGTGGAATTCTATGGCCGGGCGAAGCGTTGGGCCGAGGCGATTCGCGGAGCGGATGCCGCTTACTTCCCGCATGATCCGCAAGCGATCCCGTTGTCTTACGAACATCATCTCTCGGCCATGTGGGCCGGCCTGTATGCCAATGTGCCGGTGGTCAATGGCTACAGTGGCCGTTATCCGCCCAACTACAACCCCGATCAGCAGCATCGTTTCTCAGGAGATGATCTGCGTGCCATCTTGGGCCAACACTGGCCGGGACGTTTGCGGATCGTGACTACGAGTCCGATCCTCTGCTACCGCGAATGGACGGTGGATTCCCTTGAGTGAGTGATCAAGCTCGTGCCCCTGGCTCCTGGCCTGCCGAGCGAGCGAACCATCTTCACGGCGAGCCGAGAGCGTCAGCGACCGGAGTTTTGGAATTCACCCGACGCCTTGCTTCGTCGCCTCCAGCGTTTTCGAGAGCCGCGGACGCCAGTCCGCGGGTGTTGCAGAAACACCCGACGACTCGCCTTGCTTCGTCGGCTCCCGGTGTCCCGTAGGAGCGAGTCGTTTCCGTGTCTACGCGGCGCGTCGGCTACTGCGGGCTAGCAGGGTAGTCATCGTCTCACCGAGGGCATCGAGCAGACCTTCGATCTGGGCCGAGGTGTGGTTGGCATTCACCTGAATGCGAATCACTCCGCCGTGGTAAGGCACGGCCGGGAAGGTCACCGATTGCACATAATATCCGGCATCAAACAAGAGTTTGCCGACCTGCAAAGTGTCGGCTTCATCGCCGATGAACACCGAAACAATCGGCGTGGCCCCGCCCAGAACCGTCAACCCCATTTCTCGGCAACCGGTCGTCAGGCGATCGACATAGGTTTTTAACCGGGCACGCAGCAAGGGATATTCGCTCGACAGCAAAATCTCGGTGGCCGTGATGATGGCATCGAGGTACGGCGGAGGCACCGGCCCGCCGAAGATGTAGCTATTGGACCGAATCTTCAATTGCCGTTGAAAACTCCGCGAACAGCCGATGAAGCCGCCCAAGCACGAGAACCCTTTGGACAGCGAACCGACGACCAAGGTGTTGTCGTAACTGCCCAACGATTCCAAGACGGTGCCGCGGCCATGCTCGCCCAGCACACCGGTGCCGTGGGCATCGTCGATGTACAAAACGGCGTCGTGCTGCAAGGCAATCGCTTGGAAGTCGCGTAACGGCGGCAGATCGCCGGTCATGCTGTACACGCCATCGACCGCGATCAGGGCGAAGCGGTACGGCCGTAAGGCGTGCAATTGTCGTTCTAGATCGGCCGGGTCGTTGTGCCGAAACATCGCCGAGCGGGTGCCGTTGGCTTTGGCGATGCGGATGCCTTCCTGAATTGAGTTATGCGCGAATTCATCGTACACAATCACATCAGCTTTCCCGACCAATCCCGGAATCGCTCCGAGATTAGCCAAGGTCACCGAGGGATAAATCAGCGTCGCTTCGGTGCCAAGCCACTGAGCGAGTATCTCTTCCGCTTGCACATTAGCACGCACACTGGCGAAAATTCGAGAGGAACCGTTGTGCGTCCCCCAATGCCGAACGCTGGTTTCGATGGCTTCGATCAAACGCGGGTGCTGATCGAGTCCCAGAAAACTATCACAGCCGAAATTGACGACACGTCGGCCGTTGATGACGATCTCCCGCCCGGGACCTACCGCATCGACCACGAGATCTTTCAGGTGCGTCTCGGGAAACAGCGTCTCGAAGTGCTCCATAAACCGGCTGACACCGGTTTTGCGTAGTGTCTGTTCTAGTCGATCGATGGGAAGAGTCATCGCTCATCGCCCTTCGGGAAAACCACGATTCACCGTATCCGTTCGTGGAACGGACGATAGCGTTTTTCGTCGTTTGGTGCATCCCCGATTTTTTTCGTATCCTCCCAGCGAAAAGCGTCGGGAGCTGCACCAACCAGCGAAAAGCGTCGGGAGCTGCACCAATCTACCCACTAGCGTTGACGCTTTGGATGCTTAGTAGGGGGCATTGGACCTAGGCTGCCTCATTTGGCCCAGGCGGTGGGTACGATCTCGGCGGCGTTGGTGCGTTGGAATTTGTCGTAGAGCCGAAAATTCACCAACTTCCGCCGCTCCCCTTCGAGCCGATAGGTGGCCAGCACAAAGTAAATCGTCGGGCCGAAACTTGTGGTGACGGTCGCTTGAAAGCCAATCTGCGTGTCGTTGCCTTCCTGGCGAACTTCGCGACGATCAAAATCGGTGACGACGATCTTGCTCACATTCTCCCGCAGTACCGCCGAACGCAGTTGCTCGGCCAGCCATTTTTTGTCGTAGTTCTGGTAACGGAACTGCTCCGAGACGTGGGCCAGCCCCCCTTCGGCCTGGCGTGCGTTGAACGCATCGACCATCGCATGCGTGTGCCGAATGCTCTCCTCGCGGCCGGACTCGAATAGCATGTCGATCAGGCCGATCAGTCCCAAAATGGCAACGCCGATCCCTAAACCGATCAAGCTGCCCCGTTTACGATCGATCCACACCCAAGCGAACAACCCAATAACAATGGCTGCCCCAAGCAAGTAGACCGAAGTCGGCGGATCAGATAGGAGAGTCGGCATATTCGTAATCGCTGCGTAGAAACTCAATTGTTGATGCCATTGCCTTGCGGACAATATAGCGAAGGTCCACGGCCACGGAACCGATGCAGGGGCGTGCTCCAAGACATTCTTCGAGCGATTTGCCAGCAACCTATTGCGATCCCGTCGCGCTTGTCGCAAGATGGGGCCGATGAACCGGAAACAGGCAATCGCTTACTTCTCACTCCTTTGCCAAACTCGTCGAGGATCTTTCCGATGACATCGCTGCATCGTCGAGAATTTCTAGCAGCTTCCGGGGCGGCTCTGGCCATGGGGCCGTGTTCGAGCATCACCGCGGCCGAACCGAAACTACCGTTTGAACTCGGGCTGGTCACTTATAACGTCGCCCAGTCGTGGGATTTGGCCACGATCCTAGCGGTATGTCAAAAGACAGGCATTCGCGCCGTCGAATGCCGGACCACGCACAAGCACGGCGTCGAACCTTCGCTGAGCAAAGCTCAACGGGCGGACATCAAAAAACAATTTGCCGACTCCGGCATCGTCTTTTGGGGCTGTGGCAGTGTTTGCGAATTTCACTCGCCGAAGGCCGAGGTGGTCAAGCAAAATATCGAAACCTGCCACCGCTTTGCCGAACTCGTGGCCGACTTGGGCGGTAAGGGGGTCAAAGTTCGGCCCAACGCCCTGCCCAAGGAAGTTCCTGTCGAAAAGACGTTAGAGCAGATCGGCAAAGCGTTGCGTCCGTGTGGTGCGACGGCCGCTTCGCTGGGGATCGAAATTTGGGTGGAAGTCCACGGTCCCGGGACGCAGGAACCCAAGCACATGAAAACCATTATGGAACACTGCGGTCATCCGGCCGTCGGCGTGACGTGGAACTCGAATCCCACCGACGTCAAAAATGGTTCGGTCGCCGAGAGTTTCGCGTTGCTCCGACCATGGATCAAATCGTGCCACATCAACGATCTGAGCAACGACGCCAAGAAGGTCTACCCCTACAAGGAACTGTTCCGCTTGCTGCGCGAGGCGGGCTACAACCGGTACACGTTGATCGAGTATGCCAAGTCTTTCCCAAACGTCGATGAAGGGATGGCTTTCTTGGCCGACTATCGCAAGCAGTGGCTGGAGTTAGTGACCGCGACGGCGTGAGGGGGGACGGGGGCTTCGAAAACAGGTTCGCGTTCCTATCCGTGGATCGAATCGGGGAACGCGACCGTGTGGATGTGCGCGGACGCTTCCAGCGAGTGGCTGACCGCGACAATAAGCAAAGACGCTTCAATCGAATAAGCTGCGTTGTTCGTAGCTTCGCGTGCGGAACGACTCGACCGACAATGGGGGCAAATGCTCGGCATAGCCGAGTTTTTGCCGCTTCAGGCAAAACACCGAGCGAAACGATTCGGCCCACCACCCCGTACCGACGCGACGCCGACCGAAACGAGCATCCGCCAGTTGCCCGCCGTGCAATTCGCGAACTCGGCTCAGGATTTTCTCTTTACGGCTGGGGAAATGTTGCTCGAGCCAAGTCGAAAAGATCTCGCCGACCGCGTGAGGCAAGCGCAAGATGCTGTAACTGGCAAAGATCGCTCCGGCGTCGCGAGCGGCTTCCAAGACGGCCGACATCTCGGTATCGTTTAGCCCGGGAATCACCGGCGCGAACAGCACGGCACAGGGGATTCCTGCGGCAGTCAATTCGCGAATTGTCCGCAGGCGTGCTGCGGGGGCCGACGCTCGAGGTTCCAAGATGCGTGCCAATTCCGCATCGAGCGTGGTAATCGACAGAAACACATGCACCGCGTGAAACCGAGCCAATCCCGCTAGCGGTTCCACATCGCGAGCAATCAACGCATTCTTGGTGACGATGCCGACGGGATTGCGAAACTCGGCCAATACTTCGAGGCATCCTCGCGAAATTTCCAAGCGTCGTTCGATCGGTTGCCAAGCGTCGGTAACGCCGCTCATGCCGATCATTTGCGGCCGCCATTGTTTAGCGCGCAATTCGCGCCGTAGCAGTTCCGGCGCGTCGGTTTTCACGAAAATTTGCGTCTCGAAGTCTAGCCCTGCGGACAGTCCCAGATATTCGTGATACGGTCGCGCATAGCAGTAGGCGCAACCATGTTCGCAGCCGCGGTACGGATTGAGGCCGAAGGCGTAGGGAATGTCGGGGCTGTGGTTGGCCGTCAGAAGCGTTTTGGTGTGATCGCGGAAAAAACGTGTCCGTGGTGCCGGATCTTCGGGGTCAAGCCAGTCGTGTTCCTGGCGATCCCGATAGATGGGGCTGAAGCGATTGGGCGGATT
>CALEEC010000098.1 GCA_937949245.1 uncultured Gemmataceae bacterium
CAACGACATCGAAGATGATTCTGCCCACAGCGCGTTCAGCCAGCAGATCGCGGCATCGCTAGGATTGTTGGCCCGTTCGTAACTAGCTGCCAATTCGGGCCAGATGGAAGCCGATTGTTGTTCGTTGCAGTGGCTCAGACCGTTGAGCAATTGCTTTTCCAGTTGGGCATGACGTTCTTGGGCGTCGGTGGAACGCGGCGCGGTTTCTTCGGTCGTCGGGGGGCGTTCCTCGGTCGAACGCAACGCGTTGCGGATCGCTTCTTCAATGCTCACCCGCGGCACCGCTGGCGAGGCTTCCACCGGTTCGGCCGATGGTCGATGCCACCAACCGAAGAGCCAACCTGCCAGCCGCTGCCACCACGCCGACAGAAGGACGCCGGGCCGTCGCATCGCAGGGGCCGTCGTCGGGGTCGTAGCTGGTGCGGCAGTTGTCGTCGTGGTAGTACCGGCAGTCGCGGTCGAGTTTTCGTTGCGGGACCGGAGTCGTTCCGGCAGCGAGGCAGCTACGCTTTCCGGTTCCGAGCAATGCAGCGGCAGCGGGGCGAACGGATCACTTCCCGTCCATGCCCGCTGCGGCCGGGTTGCCGATTCCACCTGAAACGTGATCCATTCGAGCAGCGGACGAAACGCCGACTCGGGGAGCGCATGCCGCTGCAATCGGCCGTCGTCGCCGGCACGCAGCCAAACGATGTGTTTCGCCTCCGCGGCCAATAACTGCCGTAGCACGTCGCGGCGGATTCGCGGACGCAAACGCCAGCCACTGGGCAGATACAGATTGGACAACTTCAATATCGGCGTGAAGGCTTCGGCGTCTAAGACCAACTGGGGCGGGGGATGCTTGCCGGTTTGAATCCGCAGCAAGAAACATTCGCGACCTTGGAATTGTCCCACGGCGATGAGCAACCGTTGCAGCAGGCGTTCGTCCAAAGAGCGAGCGAGCCGTAACAGTTCTTCCCGAGCAATCCCCCGCAGCAACCACAACTCCGGGACTGCCGGCGTTTTCTCGCGAACCAATTGCACCGGCAGCTCGAACGGCATTGCCCGATCGAATGAAATGGACGAATCGAACGGCGTCGATCGCTCGATTGGTGGGGATCGATGCAGGGTCATCGACCGATCCAACAGTGTTGACTGATCGATATCGCGTAGAGATGCCTCGCGGCCGGGCAAAGCGAATAGGTCGCATTCCGGGGTAAACGGTCGATCGTCGAGCCACTGCCACTGCGTCGGCGGACGGAGCAGATAGCAGCGGCCTTCAGGCGGAACAATCAACGAGGCCAACGGATGCCGATAGCCGACCTGCACCCAGACCCGCGGTGCTTGTTCGACGTAGGCATGAATCGTCTGGGAGTCATCCAACGACGCCGCGGCCGATGTAGTTTCGTGCAGCAGCACTTCAGTGAGCGTGTGGAACGGCGGATGCTCGACCCGTACCAACGCTCGCGGATCAGCTTGCGATTCGTCCGAGCAATCGAACTGGCGAATTGCTAGTCGTGCTGCCGACAAGCGGTGTATCTCGGCCATCAGTCGGGGCAAGCGGGGCCAAGGGACATCGAACAACACGGAGGTCCAAGGTTCGGCCGGTGTCTGCTCGGGTTGGCGTTGCAGGGGGAGGATTTGATGCCAACAGCAGAGCGGCTGCGCTGGGACATCGCCGCGGGAGCCGACCACTTGCACGCCGTAACGGCTCAGCAATGCTTGCGTTTCGCGAGGCAGCAGAGCTTCGGTGGTCAACCACAGTCGTCCTGCGTCGTCGAAGCCCCCTTGGGCCGGACCATGCACGATCGTCGCGGCGACCGCTCCGCTACCGAGCGTCCGCCGAAAACTCTCCAGATCGGGGAAGAACAACGTCGGCATGAGCGTTACCGTCACCGGCACCTTGCCGCGAACAGGGGGACAATCCGCCGGCTAGAGTCCCGATTTTTCCAGCATGCGTTTCATATCGCGATGAATCCGACGACGAACCAAAAATTCATCGTCATCGAGCCAGCGGCGAGCCGTCTGTCCGAGGGCGAAATCATCGCTGACCAAGGCACGGACCACATCGGCAATGACGATCAAGTGTACCCGCGAATAATGCGAACTTGTCGTGGTGTACGAATGTGGGAGGCGATCCATTTTGCTGAGGAGTTCTTCTAAACGATGCAACGCCTCATCGACCGGGCCGTGGCTCAGAGCGGTGGCGTAGGCACCGGCTAAACGCGCCTGATCCATCAGGAGAATGTCTGACCGATCTTTGCCCCAGAGCATCGCTCGCGCTTCGTCCAAGATCGGCTCGGCTTGATCGTTGGCTCCGAAATATAGAAACCCACCCGCCAAGTGCAACAGGGTTCGCAGCAGAGTCGGCCAACTATTCCCCCCTGCGGCCAGATGGTGCGCACGCAGTTGTGCCAACGATTTCCCTTCGAGTACCTGTTCACTCATCTCTCGGAGCAAGCGTTGAATTTCATCGCGTAGGCCGAGTTTGCGTAAACTGCGGAGGCACTCGCCGGCCACGAGATTGACCGAATCGTATAGCACTTTGCCCCGGCGTGCCCGAAGAGTTTCGCCGAAGAGAGTTACTAGTTGCTGCACCATCTCGACACGATCGTAATGCGCTGCCAAGAAAATCGCCCGTTCGAGCACTCTGTTCGTCCGTTCGATCACCTTGGTTTCGGTACTCGAGATCAACGGGCGAATGATGCCGGGGAGTTGTTGCAAGATTTCATAGCAGAACGCTTCGCTGACTCGGGGGGACAACGGCAGGCACTCGATCATGGCGTTCAGCAGCACTTCGGGCGTCTTTTGCCCTTTCAGACCGTGCCGCAAAACTTTGCGAATGCGATCACTGAGGCGAATCGCATCCGTGAGATCCGCTAAATCAGTCAGTTCCGCGTACAAGTCGTCAGCGTAACGGTAGGTATACAGCCGATAAGGGTCACGTTGTTCTTGTGGTTCGAGTAAGAGGATATCTTGGGACAAGCGTTCGATGATGTATTTTTCTCGATCGCTCATTTTCTTGACCGCATCGGTCAATTCTCGGGGCAATGAACCGGTTGGGGCTTTGCCCGAGATCGCTTGTTCGATGCGATAGCGAAACGCCTGCAACAAATATTGATGGACGGCGTCGGGGTTGCCTTGGGCGTCCTTGCGGTTTTCGAGTTGGTCGGCAGCGCTACGCTGCAGATTGCGGGCGGCCGTCGATTCGCCCAGGCGTGCCAGGCCGAACGCGAACAGCAGATCGATGTAAGGACGATTGACCTCCAGCTCCGGTCCACCACTGCACCAGCGTTGGGCCAAGATGTGCAACCGGGTGACGCGTTCGCGGATCAAGCGCATCCGTTCACTATCACGCATGCCGGCAAAACGCAGGAAGGTCGGCAGATCCCGCTCGGGATTTAAGCCGTTTTCCAGGAGCCTTTGCAGCAAACGATCGCGGCAGCGTGCCAGACGGAGAACGTCATTGCCGGTTAAGGGAGTCAGGGTGAGGGCCATCAACCAAGCAGCACGCACGCTGAGATGGTCTTCGTGTTTTTCCAAAAATGCTTGGATCTGCGGCAGTCGCTCGAGTACCTCGCGGGGAACGGGGCGTTTGCGCACTGCCCGCATCAGTTGCGCGATGAAAGCGCGGAGTTCGCCTTCGGTCAATGAGGAGTGACGGAGGTAAGTGTCGATCCGTTCGGCGTGGAAGTCGCAGGGTTCGCCTTTCAGTTCGCCGATCACCCAGGCGTTGATCCATTCTTCGGGGATTGGATCGGTTTCCCAGAAGATATTCAGCCAAGCGATGGCCGCGTCGTTGGTTTCGCCCAATTGGGCATTGATGAAAGCCAGCTCGGGCCACAATTGCAATCGTTCGGGGGCATCGAGCGGGCCATCCAGTTCGAGGAAGCGATTTTCCAATTCTTCGCGTTTCTGTTTCAATTCGCTAGGTGCTGCGACCAAGGCCGGCAAAGCATAATTCGTTTCGCCGTTGGGACCGGAACGGGAACGCTTCTTCGATTTACCGCCGGAGGGGGACGGCGTTTCGTTGGCGTCGTCGGTTCCGCTACTGGGGAATTCGCCGTCTTTGCGGGAGCGATTGCGATTGGCTCCGCCAGGACCTTTGGGCGTGGCGGTCGTCTCCTCGGGACACAAAAACGCATCAAAATCGAAGCGGGTCGCTTGAATCCACTTGCTCAACGGTTCGCGGTCGTGATCGATCACATACGAGATCCACTCGTCCAACGGTCGAAAGGCGTCGTCGGGGAGCGATTCGGGGACGAATCGGCCATTTTCTTGCGGATACAGCCATACCAATTGCGACAGGTCGTCGGCCAACAGTTTACGGATCGCATCGCGGCGTAGGGTCGGTTGCAACCGCGTGCCGATGGGCAAAAACAGATTGGGCAGTTTCACATAGGGCCGAAAGCCGATGGCATCGGGGAGTTCCAAGGTCGGCACGGGAAGTTTGCTTGGCCGAACGCGTAGGACGATCGTGGGTGGTTGGCCTTCATCGGTAGCAACCGCGAACGCTAGCCGTTGCAGCAGTCGATCGTCGGCATCGCGGACCAATTGATCGAGTTGATCGACCGCATTGCGCCGCAGTACCCACAGTTCGGGAATATCGGCCGCGTTCCCCGCGACGAGTCGTAACGGCACGACCAGTTTTTCCGGCAATAGCGATTCTTGCCATTCGACCGCGGAACCGGGCAACGCGAAGTGGACGATCTCGTACACATCGTGGAATGGAGCATCGTCCAAGAATTTCCAGATTCGCGGGGCACGCATCAGCACCATCTGCCCAGGCGGTGCTTGGATGTGACTCGCAAAGGGATGATCGTAACCGATTTCCACCCAGACCCGCGGCGCTTTCTCGACGTAGGCACGCACCGTTGTCTGCGAATGCGTCCCTTCGGGAGGATCGATCGCTTGCAGCAATGTGTAGTACGGCGGACCGATCACGCGTAACAGCACGCAGGTACTCGGTTCGCCCGCGGCCACTTCGTTGGCCCGCAACCAGCGGTAGCTTTGCCGATCGTTGCCCAAACGAAGCATTTCGTGGATCAAGTGAGGCAATTGTTCAACTGCGGTGATCTCGAACAATACTGGCGATTGCGAACTGAGTTGCGGCGGACGCGGATCTTTCACCACTGGAAGCACTTGCAGCCAACTGCTGACTTCCTGCAGTGCCCCCGGATGTCCCTTGAGCGTCTGCACACCCAGTTTTTTCAGATGCACCTGGATCGCCTTGGGTAGCGGATGCACGATCTCGATGGCCGGGCCATGCCCTTCTGGAAAACTGACCATCGCAGGGGCCAAACTGATGACCGTCGGCACCGCACCACTGGACAAGACGAAGCGAAAGGTTTCAAAATCGGGAAACTGAAGAATCATGGTCGCTCAGCCGATTGGATGGGGACATCGACACCTTTGGGAAGATTATCCCCCTTGTCCGACAGCCTGCCGAGACGAAGCCTCGGGAGTCGCGTTGGGGCTTTCCGGTTGCGTATTGGCCGCTTCACGTTCGACGACGACTTTCCCCACTTCGTCGGCGCTGAGTACGCCTTTGCCGACGAGTTTCTCGACTAAGACCCGGTGCATCTGCTCATGCTCGTGCGGCAGAGCGTCTTCATCCGATTTCAGGCTGATATGAATATCCTGCTTACCAGTGACAGGATCTCGGCGAAGACGGATCGTCAATTCTGCCATGAATGCCCTACTCCTTAATACGAGAAAATCCGCTTCGCCAAGCCCAATCGCTGGCTCAGGATGCGATCATTGCACTACCTACAAGGGTGCCCCGGAGCATCGCGACCGCGGGGATGCCTCAAGTCGGGGCGATCGCGGGGAACCCAGAAGGTTGCAACTGCGAGGATGCCTCAGGTCGTCACGACCGTGAGGATGCCCCAGGACGAAGGCAGCGTTTGCGCATTTCTCTCTTTCCAACGGCATCAGCTCCCCGTCGGCGACGCCGTTTGCAAGGACAGGTCGTACTTTATGGGAGCAACTTCAACTCTTGCTCGGCAAGCAGATTGAAGTAGAACCCATACGGCCCGTCGCCGTTGACGATTTTGATAAGAACGTCATTGCGTCCCTTGTTGAGCCTTACTGGGATTTTATGCCGTTCGCGCGTCGCGGCAAAGTGGTCCCGATTGACAAAGATCTCTTTGCCATTGAGGAACACTTTCACGCCATCGTCGTTGCCCAACAGCAAGGTGCCTTCCTGATCGATCGGCGACTCGATGCCGCGATAGAGAATCGAAGTCACCTGATTGCTGTCACGGCCATAAAAAGCTTGCAGATCGACGTAGCCTTCGGTGTTGGTGCGCACGGTACGCCAGGGGACGGTGACTTGATGTTTGCCGACGAATTTGGCGGTGCGATCGATGGGTTGGGCTTTCTCTGCGGGCCAGAGGGTGTCCAACCCCGTATCGCCGGGGCCATTGTCGAACGGGCCGGCAATCCACCAACTGTCCGGCGTCAACGACGCACTTTTGAGCGTGAACAGATATTCGACCAGATCGACCAGTTCCTCTTCGGTCATGGTCACGACCAAGTTATCCGGCATGATGGACACCATCGATTTGGTTTTGCTGTCGATTTCCTTCAGGGGAATGACCGTATCTTGGCCGTTGGCATCGCGGAGGGTGAGTGTGGTTTCGCTCTCACCGACGATCAGGCCGGTTAGCACTTGGCCTTTGGTCGTCTCGATGGTGTATTGCAGGAACTGGTCCGCGATGGCTTTGCTGGGCATCAAGATTGATTCGTAGAGATTTTCTTTGGACGCTTTCTTGCCGATCATCGACAGATCAGGGCCAATTTGGCCACCGACTCCGCGAACCATGTGACACCTCAGGCACTGGGCTTCCCCTTTGAGGCTAGCGGCCAACAGCGTCTTGCCCTTTTCGGGGTTGCCGTGACGTTGGGCCAGCGCGGCGGGAGACGGCAGTTTCTTCGGGTCGAGTTTACCGGCCGGCGGAAACGCGAGCATCGCCCGGTTGCGGAGTGCTTGGAAGGGACTGTTGCGTAGCAGTCGGCCCGCCTCGGCCACGAACGCTTCGGGAAGCTGTTTCTTTTCGTGCCGGTCTAGCAGGTAGGCGGAACCTGCCGGACTGACGGCCAAAGCCGACAGCACGGCGGAACGCCACTCGGCCGGGGTTTGCTCGGAAACCAGCGTTTTCAGACTCTCCAACGCTCGTGCCGCCACTTGCGTGTTGCTGCGGGAGAGGGTCTGCTGTCCCAAGGCTTGGATTGCGGCGACGGCCAGTTCGGTCGAACCAGCCGTTTGCACCGTGGTTTGCAAGGCTTCGACTGCGGGGAGGTGATGCAGTTGCCCCAGCGTGCGGATGCTGTCCCGGCGTAACTCGGGAGTAATCCCCGATTGGCCGACGAGTTGCGCGATTGGGGCAATGGCCGATTCGTCGTTGGCCGCCGCGGCTAGACCGAGTCCTAACGGTGTGGTGGACGGATTTTTCAACAATTCTGTGATCGCTTGTTGGACTTCAGCCGACTTGGCCAAAGCCTGCCATTTCGTTGGCAGGAACAAACGCAAGTTGTCCAAACAGCGGGCTTTGACTTCGTTCGCCGGGTCGCTGCGAAGGATTTTCAGCAGGGTTTTGCCTGCTTGGAGATCGTCGTTGGCCGCGATGATGTCAATCAGTCGGCCCTTTTGCGGCAGCGTCATTGAAGCATCGGCTAACAGTCGATCAACGCGGGTCAGGACCGACTTAGGCCGCAATTCCCAGGCGAGATCTGCGGTTTTGTCATCCCACTGGGGAAAATGCTGCTCGAAGTCAGCCAGCAGAAGTTCCCGGCGTGCCGGATCGGTGCCGCAAGCGATGTTCAACGCTGCTCGGTAGAAATGGTCTTGGCCATCATACATCTGAGCCAGGGTGTACCATTCCTGGCGAATCGCGTGGACATCCCCATGGCGCATTCCCAACAGATACTCCCGGCGTGCTGCCGCTGAGGGGGCAAGTACGGCCGACCACTTCAGCGATGGGGGCAACTCGTAGTTTTTCTGGGCCACCCAGGTTTGCCACAGGCGAACTCCTTGGGCTTTGATCTGCTCGTTGGCATGCTTCATCCATTGGGCGGCCAGGGCATCCAACGGGGGAACTACCGAAGCATTCGCGCTGGTTCCGCTCAACAAGGCATGCAGCCAACCGATGCGGGCCAAGAAGATCGGATCAACATTGGTGCCGACGTTCAGACATTGCTGAATGAAAGCCTCGGGCATTCGTGGCAGCGACTGCATCGCTAGCGTTCGAGTTGCCAGGCAAGGCGACCGCAGAGCCGACCAGAAACCTTCAGGGGTATCGAGCTGCACCTTTGGAATCTGATAGCCTTGGTGTCCTTTAGGAGTGAGCCGATAGATGCGTCCGCGGATCCAATCGCCCATGCCGTGGCCTCCGACCCCCGGATCGTACCAGTCAGCCACGAAGATGCTGCCGTCCGGTGCGACGCAAACATCGGAAGGGCGAAACCAATTGTCGCTGCTGGTCAGCAAGAGCGTTTTTTCCAGTTCGTAGCCGGCCCCTTTCGCTTTGCGGTGAAAAGCGCGAATCTCCCGGGGACCGGCATCCGCATGAATCAGTTGTCCGCGAAACGCTTCAGGCAGCAGTTGCCCCTCGTAAAAGCAGATGCCCGTGGGACTACCGAAGTAAGTGCGTAATACCTTGTGGACGATGCCAGGTTGTTCTTCATGCCAATGCGATTGCCCCGGTCCCCGCGGATGGTAACCATAATTGCCGCCGGGCATCACATGACAGATCCGCGTCTGTTGATTGCCGTCGTCATCATTGTCCGAGAGCCAGATTTCCCCGAAGGAATCGACACAGCATTCATAATTGTTGCGGAAGTTGTGGGCGATCAGTTCCAGGTTGGTGCCGTCCATGTCACAACGCCAGACCGTGCCGGCTCGACAGTCGGTCGCATTGGAGGTCCATTTGCGCCCTTTGCCGTCGCGGGATTGTAAGCCTTGGACCCCTGAATCTCCAACGGTGAAATAGAGCTTATTATCGGGACCTGCTAAAATGCTATGCACGCCATGATCATGATCGAAGCCGCCAAAGTTGGTCAGGAATTTGTTAGGCGGACCATCGGCTTTACCATCTCCGTCGCGATCCCAAAATTCGAGAATATCAGGTGATTGACAGACTAATACCCGGCAAGCCGTCAGTGATTTCGCGCCTGGTATGGGGAGTACACAAATCCCTAAAGGACCATACAGATCGGTTCCCTGATAAAAGACTGTGCTAGTGTCCGCTTTGCCATCGCCGTTTTGGTCGATGAGAATCACGATGCGATCGCCTTCTGGGCGGAGGATGGGACGGTTGAAGTTTTTGCGTCGATAATTAACCGCTTCGGCCACCCAAACGCGTCCCCAGGGGTCGATATCCATACTGGTGGGATTAATGAGCATGGGTTCATGGGCGAATAGTTCCACTTGCAGACCTTCGCCGGGCTTCATGGTAGCCAAGGCCTTTTCTGGCGGAACCTGAGCCGGTGCGGTAGTGCCGCTGCCAGCCGTTGCTCCCAAGCTAGCGAACCACAGCATCCACACTACAACTGCTTGTCTTCTCATCGGTATTGCACTCCACCCCCAAGCTATTTCTCTTCGTTGGGCGATGTTCCTGAACTGTCGTTTCCTCAGTGTAAAGCGATTCCGCGTTCGGCTCCAGAAGAAAGTGAATTTTGCTACCGCCCCAGGTTCCCGCAACGCGAAGCGATGGATCGATTCATCTCCCCCGCCATATCATCTCTCTTATGGAGACACCCTTTCTATCAGGTATGCACGACCGTATATCCGGCACTGAAGTGAAAGATTACCAGATTTTCTTGGTGGATTGTATTGCCAGATTGTGCTAAGGAAGTAAGATCGCATTTAGATCAACAGACATCGCTCTTGACATGTTCAATGAAGGATTAGACCCGAAATGGCTTCTAAAAAATCTGCCAAGACAGAACCTGTGGAAAAAAATGAGACGGATGTAGTCGAAACCTCGCCCCAACAAGAAGTTGCCCCTGTCGAAAAACCGATGTCGAAAATGGATATGGTTCGAGCTGCCATGCGTGATCTTGGCGACAATGCCAAGCCGATGGCCATTCAAAAATACCTTCAGGAACAATTCCATACGCACATGGATACAGGGATGATTTCCAGTTATAAGAGCCATATCAAAACCAAGGAAGCCAGTCAAAGTGGTTTGATGCGTAAGGTGAAATCCTCAGCTCCCGATGTGGGAGGATCTACCGGGGTGAGTGTGGAAGATATTTATGCCATTCGGCACCTCATCAATAAACATGGTGCCAGAGATCTGAAACGACTGGTCGACATTCTAGCAAGCTAAATCGCTGTCGATTCCGGTGGCAAGCCCATACTCCATCCTCATAGTCCCACCGCGATGGCCACAGAGTATGCCCCGGAATTCGGTGGGCTTACATAACCAACCCGCATCCCCGCAAGACTTCTACATGTTGTCGGTTCCTCATGCGGGAACCGAGCCATCGCTTAGGTGCAGGAATCGCTTGAAGGTCCCCCGGTATTTTCCCTAGGGCCTACCCACCGACTCGTTCTGCCTCCCGGCCTAATTGCGTTGCCGCGATTTTTGCTGGGAAGGTCCTGCCAACGTGGTATGATGTCGAGGGAGTGTTTCTGTTCTTCCAGGTATGGGAGCTGGATCTATGCCGCGGATCGATCCTTTGCTGGTGCAAACGCGTCGACACTTTTTCCGAGATTGTGGTGTCGGCATCGGTTCGATCGCGTTGGCCTCGCTGTTGCAGCTGGAGACGGCGTGCGCCGCGAAGCCGAACCTTCACCCCCTCGCGCCGAAGCCGCCGCATTTTGCCCCCAAGGCCAAGAACGTCATCTTCTTGTTCATGGCCGGTGGTCCCAGTCAATTTGAGCTGTTCGAGCCTAAACCCGAGTTGCAGAAATACCACGGCCAACCGATCCCCGATTCGTTCTTGCAAGGCAAACGCTTCGCCTTCATGGACACTTTTGCCAAGGAAAAGCCTAAACTCCTGGGCACCAAGCGGAAGTTTCGCCAATATGGTCAAGCGGGCGTTTGGCTGTCGGAAGTTTTGCCGCATCTGGGAACGGTCGTCGACGACCTCACCTTCTTACGCTGCGTGGCCACCGACGTTTTCAATCACGCGCCGGCCAAGATCTTCATGAACACTGGCTCGCCGCAGTTTGGTCGCCCCAGTATGGGCGCTTGGGTCACCTACGGCATCGGCAGCGAATCGACCGATCTACCCGGCTTCGTGGTGTTGCAATCGGGACTGCGAGGACCACGGGGCGGAGCTTTGAACTGGGGAAGTGGCTTTCTCCCCACGACCTTCCAAGGGGTGCCGTTGCGGGGCAGTGGCGATCCGATTACCAATCTCAGTCGTCCCCCGGGGATTACCGCCCAACGTCAACGGCAGACACTCGACCTCATTCGCGACCTCAACGCCGAGCGGCTCGATGTCACCGGTGATCCTGAAATCGCCACGCGGATCGCTTCTTACGAGATGGCCTATCGTATGCAAACCTCGGCACCGGAATTGATCGATCTCAGCCGCGAAGACCAACGCACGCTCGAAGAATACGGTGCTCTCCCCGGCAAACCGAGTTTCGCCAATAACTGCTTGCTGGCCCGCCGACTGGTCGAACGCGGGGTGCGTTTCGTGCAACTGTATCACACCGACTGGGACCATCACGGCGATGGAGCCAACAACCTCGACAAAGGGCTTGACAAAATCTGCCTGGAAATCGATCGCCCCTGCGCCGCGTTGGTTCGCGACCTGAAACGGCGGGGGTTGCTGAAAGATACGCTGGTCATCTGGGGCGGAGAATTTGGCCGAACCCCCATGGGCGAAATCCGCAACAGCGTCGGCCGGAATCATCACATCGATTCGTTCACCATGTGGTTTGCCGGAGGAGGAACCAAGCCGGGCATTTCTTTGGGCGAATCGGATGAGTTTGGCTTCGCCCCGGTGCGGGATCGCGTCCATGTGCATGACGTCCAAGCCACCGTGTTGCACTTGCTGGGGCTGGATCACACCAAATTGACCTTCCGCTTCCAAGGACGGGACTTCCGTTTAACCGATGTCCATGGGCATGTGGTTCACTCCATGTTGGCGTAACTACCCACCAGCTTAAGATTTCGGACACGAGGCTAACCTCGTGCCACCGGCTCTGCGCCACGGTTCCCCCCCTGTTGGACTGCTCCTGCCGCAGCACCACAGCCGGCTAACGCCCGCCGCTCAGGGAGCGGTTGCCCATATCTTTTCGCGAGTGGAGGGCGTCAGCCCCCTGGGGTTGTGCACGCATCCTCTCACCGCTCGCGATTGACTCGGTTGGCTCGCGTCGATAGGATGTCCGTCGAGTTCGACAGCGGAATCTGTTTGCATTGACCAAACTCTTCCTGCCAAACGCCGTGGGGCTGAACCTTGTTTACTCATCTCGCTCCGACACCTTATGACCTCAATTGGAGAATGTTCGGCATTCCGGTATGCGTCCAGCCGTGGTTTTGGTTGACTGCGGCGATCCTCAGTTGGTCGGCTGTCGATATCGGTTTTGAGTATCTGTTGATTTCGGTCGCTTGCATCTTGGTTTCCATCTTGGCCCATGAACTGGGCCATGCCTTGACGGCGCGGTGGTTTGGGCTTCGGCCGATGATCGTCCTGCACGCTTTCGGCGGATTGGCCCTCGATGTCGGCGGCTTACGCGAACGCTGGAAGCGGTTGTGCGTCACTCTCGCCGGTCCCGCGGCAGGGTTGGGATTGTGGCTGTTGTTGTCGTTCATCTTTACGCCGGGGCTTGCGCCGATCCAACAATGGAACTATGCCCTCTGGGTATTGCTGTTCGTCAACCTGTACTGGAACCTGCTGAATCTGCTGCCGATTTATCCGCTCGACGGGGGGCAAATCAGTGCGGAACTATTCACTTGGGCCGATCCGTACCACGGCTTGCGTCGGACATTGCAGGTATCGTTGGTCTTTGCCGGATTCATGGCGATTCATGGCCTGATCCTGTCGAAAGGGGCCTCGCCGGCGTACCGTAGTTGGTTCGGCTGGATTCCCGGTAGCACATTCTCCGCGATCTTGTTCGGCTTGCTCGTGTTGCAGAACTATCAAATGCTGCAACAACTCCCCGCACGACGTGGCTATGACAATGATCGCTTGCCCTGGGGACGATAAATCCCCGGGATACCCGTTGCGAACGACCCATCCTAATGATGCAGCATGGCGAATGCCCCATCCTAATGATGCAGCATGGCGAGCGATCCATCCCCTGGTGGGGCATAGCGCGGGAATCGCTAAGGCTTAGCCTAGGTTGGTGGGACGCCGCTGCGAACTGCCGTGATCAGGCCGAGGTTCAGACATCGAACAGCATTCCCGCGATCGAGGCGTTGATCAGCGTGGCTAGGAATCCGCCCAGCAGGGCTTTGCCCCCAAGTTGCGCCAATTCACTGCGACGTTGCTTAGCCATGGCACCGATGCCCCCCAGTTGAATGCCGATCGATGCGAAGTTCGCGAACCCCGTCAAGGCAAAGATGGCAATTTTTGTCGATCGGGGGTCCATCGACGAAGCCAAGGCCGCTTGCCCGGCCGCCCCTTGGGTCAACTCGACATACGCCACGAATTCGTTCAGCACCAACTTGGTGCCGAGCAATTGGCCGACGCGGGGAATGTCGTCTCCTTGCACCCCCATCAAAAACGCGATCGGCGAAAAGACCAGGCCAAAGACCCGCTGCAACGACCACTCGGGATCGAGCAAGCCGATCAGGTGATTGACCAAGGTGATGCTGGCAATAAAGGCAATCAGCATGGCGACAATATTGATGGCCAACTGCATGCCATCCGACGCCCCCGCTGCGGCGGCATCGATGATGTTCGCATGGGGTTTTTCCACCACGGCCCGCACCAGGCCGAAGGTCTTGGGGACTTCGGTTTCCGGGACCAAGATTTTCGCCAAATACAATCCCGCTGGGGCGGCCATGACCGAGGTCGCTAAAATCGCGGTCGGATCGGCCCCCATCTGAATGTACACGGCCATGACTCCCCCCGAGATCGTGGCCAATCCGCCAATCATCAAGGCCAACAATTCGGAACGGGTCATCTCCGGCACATAAGGTTTCACGATCAGCGGCGCTTCGGTCTGACCCATAAACACATTCGCCGTTGCCGACAGCGTCTCCGCTCCGCTGGTCCCCATGACTCGGCTCATCAGCCGTGAAAAAAGCTGCACGATCCATTGCAAGATGCCCAACTGGTACAGGACGGTGAAAAACGACGAGACGAAAATGACCGTGGGCAACGCCATAAAGGCGAACACAAAGGAATTGGCCGGCCCCAGATGCTGTTGCAATACGTCCCGGTTGGCCAACGGGCCGAAGACGAACTGCGCCCCGGCCCCTGAGAAATCGAGGAACTTGGCAATCGCCGCGCCGACCGCGCGGAAGCCATCGTAGACCCTGGGAACTTTGAGAATCAGCACCGCCAAGCCGATCTGCAAGGCTAAGCCAGTGATCAACGTGCGGGGGCGTATCCGCGTCAGATGGGTCGAACACATCGCGGCAATGCCCAGGAAACAGACCACGCCTATCCCCGCTTGTCCGCGTGGGCCAATCTGCTCCCGCAAACCATACGCGGACACCGCGAAAATCGCAACGGCCAAGGCAATGGCTACGCGCCAGGCCAGCGGAGTGCCCGACGCCCATGAATCAGTCGGCTTGGACATGTCCCCCCCTCGATGCGAAGATGCAGAACTGGCCCTGGATGTTTTCCTCAGGCTCAGTACCGCGTGGTTATTGTCGCGGTCGGCCCGTTTTAGCCAAGAGGGAGAGGCGAGATTTTGGGCTGGGGAGCGAGGTAATTCCCGCAGGGGGAGTGAGCAATCCGTTCCAGTTCCGGGTGGGCGATCGAATCTCGGCAAGGTGGGCGATGTAATGCTGGCAGGTTAGCCGATTTCCTTTCGACTGCTAGGCGATCGAGTTCCGGTCGCCGGGCCCGGGCTGGCGCCGGGAGTCGAAGAAAACATCGCCTAGGCTGACAACGGCAAGCGGTCACTTGCGGAAGATGCGCCGCCAGATGCTGCTCTTGGTTTGCGTTTGGGTTTCGGTCAACGTCGTGTGGGTGCTGCTGCCCGTCGTCGATTTCTCGTTGGCAGATTCCTTATCCTGAAGTTGCGTCAGCAAGTCTTGGAGGGCCGCTTTGAGTTCATCCCCGTTGGCATAGCGGTCTTCCGGTTTCTTTTCCATCATCTTGAGGATGACGCGCGATACCGCCGGAGGAACGCTCGGATTGACATGATGCGGAGGCACCACACGATCTTGCAGATGCTTGAGCATCACATCGATGGTGGTTTCTCCCTCGAACGGCAGGTGCCCAGTGACAGCTTGATAGAAGGTTACGCCCAGGGCGTAGATGTCGGCCCGATGATCGATTTTGCCGGTGTTCATCCCTTGTTCCGGGGCCATGTAGTGCGCCGTGCCGGCCAAGGGGACGGTGCCGGTCGCATCGTTGGTCCGAATGGCCAGACCGAGGTCAGCCAATTTGGCCGTGCCGTCCTTGCTGATCAAGATGTTGCCCGGCTTAATGTCGCGGTGGACGATGCGTAGTTTCTCCGCGGCAATCAGGGCTTCGGTGATCTGCAACATGATTTGCACTGCTTGCAAGGGTTGAATGCGGCCGACGCATTGCAACATCTCGTGCAGGTTGGTGCCCTCGACGTATTCCATGACCAGGTAAGGAATCTCGCCTTCATCTTCCAGGTCAAGCACTCGGACGATGTGCGGATGATTCATCTGAGCCAACAGGCGGGCTTCGGAGAACAGCTGCCGGGTGGCGGACGAGTCTTGGGCATCCGAGGGGAGGATCACTTTCACTGCAACGGGAATCTTCAGCGATTTGTGAATCGCTCGATACACTGCGCCGAAGCCTCCTTGACCGATCTGATCGGTGATCAAACAGCGGCCCAACTGATCGCCGATCTGCGGATGGGGCTTCGGGGTCGGCAGCGACAGCAACGGCATCGACGGCAGCATGGCCGTGGGCTTGTGATCGTCAGCCGCACTTCCGGCCGTAACCACAGGGGGGGAAGCGACTTGCGGCGAAGCCGTGGGAACTGCAGGAGGCAGAGGGGCTTGGCCGGGCGTCGCCGCGGTTGGAACCGTAGGCTTAGGTTCGTTCGCTGGCTCAGCCGGGGATTGGCTAACGACCGCAGGATGAGGCGCATGCGTCGCTGGGATTGGACCGCGCAGCGTTTTGGCGACTGTCTCCAAGGCGACAAACATCTCGCGGACAGTACGGAAGCGTTCCTTCGGCTGTTTATGGGTCGCCCGAGCGATGAACGTGACGCACACATC
>CALEEC010000099.1 GCA_937949245.1 uncultured Gemmataceae bacterium
CCCCCAGCGGGCAACCGTATAGCGGCGTGGGCGTGACCCCGCATGTGTTCGAGCCAAATCGCGAACGGCAACTCGACACCGCGATCGACGAAGCGATCCGCCTGATCGTCTTGCGGGCGTCGTGACATCAAGGTGCACCACGGAACCCACGAGCCTAGGCGAGCGAACGGTGGAACGGTTGGTTCGTCCTACCTCGGTTGAGTCGTCCAGCAAGCGTCGTGACGAGACGTGGGACGGGCTTGGCAGAAGGCTTAGGTTGAACCGATGAGGAAGCCGAGTTATGATCCTCCTAAGGGATCATGCAGCATGACGACTATGGCCATTCGGGTTCACCGATGATTCTGCCGGCACGTTGGTATCGCAGCAAATGGGGCATCGCCGTTCTGGCCGGCTTGTTGGTCGCGGCTGGTTTCGGACTGCGTTCGGCTTATGAGGAATTGCAGGTCTACCGGGCGGCACAAGCGGCCCTCGACGCGATCGATCGCCGCGATTACGATCAAGCCATCGCTCATCTGGACTATTGCCTATCAGTGTATCCCCGTAGCGGGCAGTATCACTTCGACAAAGCCCGTGCCCTGATCCGGGCCGGCCAATTGCGCCAAGGGGAGGAGTCATTGCGGGCTGCGGAAAAGTACCAATGGGTGCCCGAAGCCATCCAGATGGAACGCATGCTGATTCAGGCGAAATCTGGCAACCTCGAAGGCGTTGAAAATTACCTGTTCAGCGCCGTCGAGGCGGATCATCCTGAGAAAAAATTCCTCATCGAAACCCTGGCTCAGGTCAGTTATACGCAATATGCCATCGCACGGGCCTTGCGTTACACCCAACGTTGGCTCGAGTTGGAGCCGAACCGTGCGGAGGTCTACGCCTTTCACGGCGAGGTATTGGATCGGCTCCGCATCATCGGCTCCACGATCGAGGCGTATCGCAAAGCGGTCGAGTTGGCTCCGAAGCGGGTCGATTATCGGCACCGTTTGGGCGAATTGCTGTTGCAGGGCAACTTACCTCGGGAAGCAGTTGCCGAATTCGATCGGTTGTTGGCTTTGCTCGACCAAGATCCTGAATTGCCTCCCCGCACGCCGTCGGGGAGCGTCGATTCCCCGGAGGCGATTCGCTCGCTCTATCGGCAACTTGCTCTGTTGGGCAAAGGACGTGCGTTGCTGGAACTGGGCGAACCGGCCGCGGCCAAGGAATTGATTGATACCTATCTGCGTACCCATCCTAACGATCCGATCGCTTTGGCCAGCCGAGGCCAAGCGGAACTCGACCTAGGGAATCTCCAACAAGCCGTCGAGTGGTATCGTCGCTCGATGCGAAAGCCTCCCTATGAATTGGATCGCGTCTACAGTTTCGTGCGTGCGTTGGAGTTGGCCAAACTTGACGACGAGGCGAAACTCTGGCGGGAGAAACGCGATCGCCTCGATGCCGATCTGAAGCGATTGGCCCACCTGGCACGCACCATCGCCTTGTCGGACGGCGAGCCGGATTTGCGTGTGGAAGCGGGGGAAATTCTGCTCCGCAATGCGATGGAAGCCGAGGGCGTGCGTTGGATCGAAAGTGCCCTACGCTTCGATCCACTGCACGAAGCGGCGCATCGCACCCTCGCTGCGTATTATGCCCAGAACAATCAACCCGAGGAAGCCTCTTATCATCGCAAAGCCGCAGAGTTCGCCGCACGGCAGAAAGCTGCGCAGGCAAAGGCTCGTCCTTGATCCGTCCAGGTAGCAAAGCAGCAAAATCCGCGCGAATTCGCCGCTTGCTCCAGTCGCCACGAGGCATATAACGGCGACAAGGCAACCCAAGGGAACCGATCTGGCCAACTAGCGGGCACCTTATCTTATTCAGGATCTGCACCGATGAAGATTCACGAATATCAGGCGAAGGAACTCCTTCAAGCCGCTGGTGCGGCCATTCCGGAGGGAATTGTCGTCGACTCTCCGGCAGCGGCGGTGGAAGCCTTTGACCAACTGGGAGGCAACCCAGTGGTCCTGAAATGTCAGATTCATGCCGGTGGTCGCGGCAAAGGCTACTTCAAGGGCTACCAAGAGAAGCCCAAGCCCGGCGAGAAAACCAAGCTCGGTGGCGTCAAATATCTGACCAACCGCGACGAGGTGGCCCAAGTCGCCGAGATCATGCTGAAATATCCGTTGGTGACGCTGCAAACGACCGAAGAAGGCCAAAAAGTATCGAAACTGTTGGTGCAAGCGGCCGCCGACATCGAACGCGAAATCTACGTCGGCATGGTGCTGGACCGGGCCGCGGGAATGCCGGTGCTGATGGCCTGTGCCGAAGGGGGCGTCGACATCGAAGAAGTGGCCGCCCATTCGCCGGAAAAAATCCTGAAAAACTTCGTCGCCCCAGAAACGGGGCTGCACCCCTTCCAAGCTCGCAAAGTCGCCTTCCAACTGGGCTTTACCGGCGATCAGGTTGCCAAAGCCGAGAAGATCCTGATGGCCCTCAGTCATGTCTTTCTCGACAAAGACTGCTCGTTGGCCGAAATCAACCCCCTCGTCGTGACCAAACAAGGCGATGTCTTGGCGCTCGATGCGAAGATGGATTTCGACGAAAACGCTCTCTTCCGGCACCCGGACATCCAAGCCATGCGTGACCTGTCGGAGGAAAACCCCATCGAAATTCGCGCCAGCAAAGCGAATCTGAACTTTATTCAACTCGATGGCAACATCGGCTGCTTGGTCAACGGTGCCGGCCTGGCAATGGGCACGATGGACATCATCAAATACCATGGAGGCGAACCGGCCAACTTCCTCGATGTCGGCGGAGGGGTCACCCCGGAAGGTGCCAGCGAAGCGTTTCGCATCTTGATGGGCGATCCGAAAGTCAAGGCCATCTTGGTCAACATTTTCGGTGGTATTGCCAAGTGCGATCTGATTGCCGAAGCCTTAGTCAAAGCGGGGAAAGAAGTCGGTTTCAAAGTCCCAGTCGTCGTCCGTTTGCAAGGCACCAACGTCGACAAGGGACGACAGATCCTGAAAGAAAGCGGGTTGAACGTACTGACCGCCGATGGCCTGACCGAAGCGGCGCAAAAGGTCGTCGCGGCGGCCAAGGGCCAATGAGGCTTTTCCCGGAGCATCGTACCAACGTATCCTCTACAGTCGCTGCAGTTACGATTCTTGGCAGAATCCCGCAGCATCGTCACCGCATGCCGGTGTTGTCCCGACGTGCCGGTGTCGGGGTAGGACATGAAGACGACGCTCCCAAGAACTTGGGATTCCACAAAACCAGCGAAACTCGCGGAACCTCCAGGTTTGAGGTTTCCTCGGGGGAGAAATATTTTCGACCACGGGAACTGGGGATTTCACAAAACCAAGCAACCTCTCTCGACAACCGGACCAGCAACGACCACATTTCAGAGGAGCAACCGTAGCTTATGCATCATCTTCTTCGATCGAGCTATTTGGCCGTGGTTAGTGGTGCCGTCTTGCTCAGCATGATCGGCTGCACCGACAAGAAATCGAGCCAACAACCGCAAGCAGCCGCTCCGCGGAAGGAAAAAACCACCGTGGTTGCCAACGGCGGAGTGGAAGAATCGTCTTCCCCGACTCTGAAGCCCCGCCAGATAGCCGAGGAATTCTTGAAGTCTTTGGGCGAAGGTCAAGCATCGGTCGATGCTTTAGCCCCATCGCTGCGAACGCGGATCGCTCCGCCGTTTCATGTCTCCGAAAAAGCGGTCGGCTTCTCGGAGCAGAAGGCGAAGGCTTGGCTATCGACGTTCCCCCAAGGGAAATACACCATCGACTCCGAGAAGACCTTGCCGATTGGCAGCGTCTTTCGCGGGACGGCCCCCGTGGCAGGAAAGTCGGCCAAGTTTACCTTGATCGTCGATGCCGGCAAAATCGCGTGGCTGCATACCGCGCCACTGCCGGTCGAAATGAGCCGACTGGAAGGGAGTGCCGAACTGGCTGCCGCCAGTGAAATTTGTCGGGCATTTGTCGAAACCTTGATCGGCAGTGATCTGAAACTGTGCCAACTCACTTTGTCCCCGGCACTGAAAGCCGACTTGGCCCCGCCGTTTGCCAGCGAAAAGGATCTGGGCTTCTCCCCATCCAAATTGGAAAACAAGCTCAAGTCGCTGCGAGGCGATGGCACAGCGACGATCCGCGAAGCCAAGGCCGAAGGCTCGGCCGTCGCCTTTCGTGTCTCGCTCGGCTCGACGACCTACCGCGTCGTGGTCGCTAAAGAAGCGACCGGATATTCTGTGCAAACTTTGGAACCCCAGTGATCTGTTGCGTCGGCATGGATCGACCTTCTTTCTGGAAAGCGACCCACCAATGAGCGTACTGGTAGACAAGAACACCAAAGTGATTTGCCAAGGTCTGGGCAAAGCCGGCACCTTTCATGCGATCCAGTGCCGCGATTATGGCACGCAAGTCGTCGGGGGGGTGACCCCTGGTAAAGGCGGAACTGTGAAAGACGGCTTTCCACTGTTCAACACGGTCTACGAAGCCGTGCAAAAAACGGGGGCGGATGCCAGCATGATCTTCGTCCCCCCGGTCGCGGCCGCGGATGCGATCATGGAAGCGGCCGATGCGGGCATCCGCGTCATCGTGGCCATCACCGAAGGCATTCCGGTCCTCGACATGGCCAAGGTCAAACGCTTCCTGAAAGACAAACCTCACTGCCGACTCATTGGGCCGAACTGTCCGGGCATCATCACCCCCGGGCAATGCAAGATCGGCATTATGCCCGGCTTCATTCACAAGCCGGGCAAAGTGGGGGTGTTGTCCCGCTCAGGAACGCTCACCTACGAAGCGGTGTATCAGTTGACGCAAATGGGACTGGGCCAATCGACCTGCATCGGTATTGGTGGGGACCCGATCATCGGCACCAACCAGATCGAAGCGTTGACCATGTTCCAAAACGACCCCGAGACGGAAGCGATCCTGATGATCGGCGAAATCGGCGGAACCGCCGAAGAACAAGCCGCCCAGTTCATCCAAGCCAATGTGACCAAGCCGGTGGCCGCGTTCATTGCCGGGCAGACCGCACCTCCCGGCCGACGTATGGGCCATGCTGGTGCGATCATCAGCGGTGGCAGCGGTTCGGCCGCCGACAAGATTAAGGCGTTGAAAGCTGCCGGCATCGTCGTCGCTGCGACCCCAGCCGACTTGGGCGCGGCCGTCGAAGAGGCGATTCGCCTGAAGAAGTGACCGATCGATCGCCTCGGCCAGATGGCTTCTGTCGGATCGATCCCTTCGATCAGACGGCTGCTGTTTGCATGATTCGGCTTGGCCAAAATCATGAGTGTTGGGCTAAGCCGAACCACGACGTTCACGCTACGTGTACATAGCCAGCATCGAGGAACCGCAACGGCTGGATTCCCGGGCCAGGGTTCGGCCGGCCCCAACGTCATCCCCCATTGGCGCGGCAAGGCGTGGGCGTGGCTTAGCGTCGCCGGCATTGCGCGAGTCGCTCGCACACTTCACCCAGCGGCAAGGTGTTGAACACGTCGCCGGCTTCCAACCAACCGCGACGCGCCACGTCGACGCCCCAACGGTAGTATTCCAATTCGCCGGGCGAATGCGCATCGGGATTGATCACTAGGGGAATGCCCAGAGCCTTAGCCTTTTTGCAATGCTGCCAATCGAGGTCGAGCCGCATCGGGTTGGCGTTGATTTCGATCATTTTCCCGTACTCGGCGGCAGTCTTGAGTACGGCGTCGAGATCGACTTTGTACCCTTCGCGACGTAAGATCAACCGTCCTGTGGCATGCCCTAGCATGGTGACACTCGGATGACGCAACGCTCGGCAAATGCGCCGGGTCATCTGCTCGGCCGACTGTTGAAAGTGGCTATGCACACTAGCCACGACATAATCGAATTGGGCCAGCAGGTCGTCGTCATAGTCGAGCGAACCATCTTCGAGAATGTCGCATTCGATGCCTTTGAAAATGCGAAAGTCACTCCAGTGTCGATTCAAGGCGTCGATCTCGGCCCATTGTTCGCGGACCTGTTCGACCGACATGCCGTTGGCCACGGTTAACGATCGCGAATGATCGCCGATGCCCAGGTACTCCCACCCCAGCCGCCGCGCCGTCCGAGCCAGTTCCAACACCGACGAGGTGCCATCCGACCAGACGGTATGATTGTGGAAAACGCCGCGGATTTGTTCTGGTCGCAGGAGTATCGGCAATTTCTTTTCCGCGGCGGCTTCGATTTCGCCGGTGTCTTCCCGCAATTCGGGAGGAATAAACTCCATCCCCAAAGCAGCGAACAACTCGGCTTCATCGCGTGCGGAAATCGACGTGGTTCCATCGGTCAGACCGTATTCGTTGAGCGTCCAGCCGCGCTCATTGGCCCTTTGACGCATCCGGATATTGTGTTCCTTGCTCCCGGTGAAATAATGCAAAGCAAACGGAAACTCCGCATCGCGGACCACGCGCAGGTCGGCATTCAGAGTGACGCGTTGCTCATCGACCAACAACGATGCGACGATGCTCGACTTGGTTTCGCCGTTGGCCGTGACACGGACGACCTCGGGCAAGTGGATGAAAGCGTGCATAATCGGAGCCGGAGCATCGGAACTGACAAGAATATCGATGTCTTTGGCCGTTTCTCGGCGTCGGCGCAAGGAACCGCACAGTTCGGCCCGCTGGACGCCGGGCAATTGACGCACCCGATCGAGCAACGCCAAGCCCAACGGCAAAGCCAGATCGAGCCGCACCCGCTGCGTGGCTTGTTCGGCAATCGGGATGCCTTCGAGAATCTTCTGCTGCGTTTTGGCTCCGAAGCCGGGCAACTGGGCTATCTGGTTGGACTCGCAGGCTTGACGCAGCAACGTCAGGTTATCGATCTTCAAGGCGTCATAAATGGCTTTGATCCGCCGTGGTCCCAGTCCCGGCACCCGGCGTAGATCCAACAAGCCGCTGGGCACCTTCTTCCGCAGTTCTTCCAAGTAGGGCAAATGGCCGGTGCGTACCAACGTGGCCACCTTGGCACTGATCGCTTCACCGATGCCCCGCACCGCCGCGAGCGTATTCCCTTCGACGGCCTCCCACAAGTCGATTTGAATTCCGCGAATCGCTCGGGCACCTTCGCGGTAGGCTTTGCAGCGAAACGCATTCTCTCCTTGCAATTCGAGCAAGTCGGCAATTTCTTCCAACGCTTGGGCCACTTCTTCTTTGGTCATCCGCGTTGCTCCGCTCCGGTCGAAAAGCTC
>CALEEC010000100.1 GCA_937949245.1 uncultured Gemmataceae bacterium
CGTTCGTGTATGTCTCGATGATCCATGTGATGGTCCGCCGCCTTACACGTTAATCTTGCTTTTTGGACAGGCTCTTAGTGTCGCGTGAACGATCTGAGGGGCTGACGACGTCGGTCGTTGTTGGAGCGAACACGCGTATCGTCGGGGGGAACACGATCTCAACACCCCGTCGACGTCGACGTTTGTCAACGTTTCGCCGTCATGTCATGGGGGTGTCCAAAGAAAGAATTGTTGGCAATCGCTTGGTCTTCCGGTCAGAATGAGCAATCAGTACGCGGATCGGAAATGTGTCGCCGACCGACTCTCCTTCGAGTTTTTGGGATCATCGAAGCGCCATGTACCGATTTTTCTGGATGCTGCTAGGAGCGTGTATCTGCGTCGAACCATTGGCGGCGCAGCAGAATTTGAAGAACATCCCTGATCCCGACCCGGAATTGGAACGCCGAGCCTTGCAGGTGGCCGATGGTTTCGAGGTCCATTTGTACGCTGCCGATCCGATGTTGGCCAAACCGATCCAGATGAACTTCGACGCTGCGGGGCGTTTGTGGGTCGCTTGCTCTGAAGTCTATCCGCAGATCAAGCCCGGCCAAAAGGCCAACGACAAAATTCTGATCCTCGAAGACACCGACGGCGACGGCCGAGCCGACAAAACCACGGTCTTTGCCGACGGCCTGCTGATTCCCACCGGCCTGGAACCCGGAGACGGCGGCTGTTATGTGGCCAATTCGACCGAACTGCTACACCTGACGGCTAGCCCGAATCAAACCAAGGCCGATCGCGTCCGCGTGGTGCTGTCTGGTTTCGGCACCGAAGATACGCACCACATTTTGCATACGCTTCGCTGGGGGCCGGATGGCATGCTGTATTTCAATCAGTCGATCTACATTCATAGCCACATCGAAACACCACGCGGAGTGCGTCGGCTCAATGCAGGGGGCGTCTGGCAGTTTCGCCCCGAGACGATGGAACTGGAAGTCTTCACCCGCGGCTTGATCAATCCGTGGGGCCATCACTTCGATCGCTGGGGCCAATCGTTCCAGACCGATGGGGCCGGTGGCGAAGGCATCCACTACACCATCCCCGGAGCCTATTACGCAACCGCGGCCAACGCCGGACGCATCCTGCCGGGGTTGAATCCGGGAAGTCCCAAGTACTGCGGTCTGGAAGTCGTCAGCGGCCGTCACTTGCCTCCCGACTGGCAAGGCAATCTGTTGACCAACGATTTCCGCGGGCATCGCGTTTGTCGCTTCGTGCTGAAGGAAGATGGGGCGGGGTACGCCGCGATTCAGCAAGCCGACCTGATCAAGACCAACCACGCCGCGTTTCGACCGGTGGATATCAAAATGGGGCCGGACGGAGCGATCTATATCGCCGACTGGTACAATCCGATCATCCAACACGGCGAGGTGGATTTTCGCGATCCGCGGCGGGACCAGGTCCGCGGTCGTATCTGGCGCGTGACGGCCAAAAATCGCCCCTTGGTGCCGCGGCCCCACTTGGTCCAGGCCAAGACCACCGAATTGCTCGATCAATTGAAGTCGCCCGAAGATTGGACCCGGCATTTTGCCAAACGGGTACTCAAGGAACGCGGTAGAGCCCAAGTTTTGCGACCGCTGGCCGATTGGATTGCTTCACTCGACAAAAACGATCCGAACCATGAGCATCAGTTGCTCGAAGCCCTGTGGCTGTATCAATCGCTGCACCAACCGAACTCGGCTTTGCTCGAACAGTTGCTGCGGGCTCGGGATCATCGCGTGCGTGCCGCGGCCGTGCGGGTGCTGTCGTACTGGCATCCGCATCTGACCAACGCTCTCGAACTGCTCAGCGAGCGCGTGGCCGACGAGCATCCGCAGGTTCGTTTGGAAGCGGTGCGTGCCTTGGGCGTGCTTCCCGATCCGCGAGCCATCGAAATCGCTCTGCGGGCGTTGGATCGCCCCGTCGATCGCTTCCTCGACTACGGCCTGTGGCTGACGGCCCGAGAGACGCAAACCCGCTGGCTACCGGCTTTCCGAGCAGGCACGCTGACGTTCGGCGGCAATGCCCGGCATCTGCTGTTCGCGTTGCAAGCAACCGGCAGCAAGGATGTCGTGGCTCCGTTGGTAGAACTGATCCAGTCCAAGAAAGTCGCGCCGGAACGCGAAGAGGAGGTGCTGTTGCTATTGGCCTCGCTAGGTGGGCCGAACGAACTGGAGCTTGTCTTCCGCAAAGCGACCGCGACCCATAGTCAGTTGTTGTTGTCGGCCTTGGAGTCGGCCGCTCGACAACGCTTTAGCAAACCTGCGGGCGATCTGACGACCCTCCAACCGCTGTTGGCCGAACGTGCTGGTCCCATCTACCCCGAGGCAATCCGCCTAGTCGGTGCTTGGAAAGTCGAGCCCCTGCGGAAAGATTTGCTTCGTTGGCTGGCCAAGGCCGACACTCCGCCCCCCATCCTCCGCGCCGCGACGCAAGCCCTGGCCGAGTTGGGAACTCCGGCCGATCGAGATACCCTGCTGCGTTTAGCCAAGGCTCCCCACCGATTGCCTGTGCGTCGCGCTGCGGTCATGGCTCTGACGCTGTTGGTCCCCGAAACCGCAGCCCACTTGGTGGTCGAGCAATTGACGAGCACGACCGCAGATGAGGAACTTGGCGAAGTGGTGCTTGCCCTCTTGGATCGCAAAAACGGCGCGACGCTGCTACTGCAAGCCTTGGCCGACAAGCCATTGCCTGCGGACGCGGCCAAAATCGCGGTGCGAGCCGTCCGCAACGCCGGCCGGGAGTTTCCGCAGTTGGTGGATCGCTTGACACAGGCCGGGAAATTGACCTCTCCCAAACGGACACTCACTGCCGCGGAAGTCGAGCAGTTCGTTCAGGAGGTGCGGACCACCGGCAATGCCGCACGAGGGGAAGCCATTTATCGCCGCAAAGAACTCGCCTGCATGAACTGCCACGCTCTCGGAGGGGCCGGAGGCCAAGTCGGCCCGGAGTTGGCCAGCATCGGAGCCAGTGCCCCCATCGATTACCTGATCGAATCGCTGCTCGAACCGCACAAGAAGGTCAAGGAAAACTACCATGCGCTGATCGTCACCACCACCGAGGGCAAGATCTTCACCGGCATCAAGGTTCGCGAAACCAAGACCGAATTGGTGCTGCGTACTGCCGAGGACAAGGAGATTATCCTTCCCACAAGTCGCATCGAAGAGAAAGAGAACGGAAAATCGTTGATGCCCGAAGGACTGGTCGATCCACTGACGCGTGCGGAGCTGGTCGATCTGGTGCGGTTTTTGTCGGAATTAGGCCAAGTGGGGCCGTACTCCATCGGCAAAGAACGGGTGGTGCGGCGTTGGCAAGTCTTGCTGCCGACGGAGGACAATCAGAAACGGTTGCGTCGCGACGGACTGCAAGCGGTGACCAGCAACGACCCAGCCCTCGCCTGGGGGTCGGCCTACAGTAGGGTCAACGGCGAACTGCCCCTGCAAGACGCGAAGTTCGACCAATGGACGGTGCTTCGCTGCGAATTGGATGTCAGCGTAGCGGGAGCAATCGTACTCAAACTCAACCGCAGCGAAGGCGTGCAATTGTGGCTGGACGGCAAAGCGGTGCCGATCGAGGGGCCGACGATTCCGCTGACGCTGCCGACCGGACGCAAGACCTTGACGTTCGTCATCGATGCCTCACGACGAACCGCAGGCTTACGCTGCGAGATCGAGGAAGCGCCGCTGTCGCCGGCTCGGGTCGCGGTCGTTGGAGGCAAATAACTTCCTCCGAGCGAAGCCCTCAAGTTAGAAAGCATGTGTCATGCCGGCGGACCATCCCCTGGATTATCGACGGATAATCGATATTCCGCCGGCTACCTCATGTCGGAAATGCGTTCGATTTCAACTATCCACATTCCGCCGGTTGCCTCTTGTCTGAAGTGCGTTCAGTTCATTCGATGGGCTATAGGATGTTCCGACTTTCTGGCCTTTGCGTTTGGTGAGGAGAACCTGCCATGACCACCCCCGAAGAACGGGTGCAACAACTGCATCTCGAATTGCCCAATGCGCCGAAACCCGTGGCTGTCTACAAAACCGCCGTCCTCGTCGGCAATTTGTTGTATGTCTCTGGGCATGGCCCGTTGAAGAAAGATGGCACGCTCATTACCGGCAAAGTAGGGGCCGATCTGACGCTCGAACAAGGCAAAGCGGCCGCGCGGCAAACTGGATTGGCTATCTTGGCGACCATCAAGGCCACGCTCGGTTCGCTCGACAAGGTGGTACGCTTGGTCAAGACGCTAGGGATGGTCAACTCTCCTCCCGATTTCCCCGATCATCCGAAAGTCATCAACGGCTACTCCGAATTGATGGCCGAAGTCTTTGGCCCGGATGCCGGCGTCGGTGCCCGGAGTGCCGTCGGCATGGGGTCGCTGCCGGGAAACATCGCCGTTGAAATCGAGGCCATCTTTGAGGTCAAAGTCTGAGCGGAGGTGTCCGTCCCTCCGTAAGATCGATGCCTGATAGGTCAGCAGGGAAGTCACAATCGCAACCGCAGGAGTCCATCTGCGATGTCTGAGTCTCATTTGCAATGGATGCTGGACTGTGGCATTGTCGCGGTCGTGCGTTCGCCCGATCCGGCCGGCTTGGTTGATGTCATCGCGGCGCTGGCCGAAGGAGGCGTCAGCATCGCCGAGGTCACTTTCACCGTTCCCAACGCGATCGACGTGCTGCGGCAAACCCGGCAGCAATTGGGCAACCGAGTGCTGCTGGGAGCGGGAACCATCCTCGATAGCGAAACCGCTCGGGCGGCTATCCTTGCTGGGGCCGAGTATCTCGTTACCCCCACGCTCAACCTTGAGGTAATTCGGTTGTGCAAACGCTATGGCAAGCTCGTGCTGCCCGGTGCGTTGACGCCGACCGAGATCCTCACCGCTTGGGAAGCGGGGGCCGACATCGTTAAGGTGTTCCCTGCGGAGGTCGTCGGTCCGGCGTTTTTCAAAGCGCTGCGGGGGCCGTTGCCTCAGGTGCGGTTGATGCCCACCGGCGGAGTCGATCTGAAGACGGCCGCCGAGTTTCTCCATGCCGGGGCATGCTGTCTGGGCATTGGCAGTCAATTGGTCGATCCGCACGCGGTCGCCCAGCGTGATTTTGCCAAGATTCGCGAGTTGGCCCGGCAGTTTGTCACGATCGTGCAACAAACCCGTGCTGCCCGTAACGGTGCAGCTCACTGAGTCAGGAAACCGCAGCCATGCCTGTAGATGTCGTGGGATTCGGCGAAGCGATGATCCGGCTGACGCCTCCGGCGTTCCGCCGTTTGGAGCAGGCATATAGCCTGGATGTCGAAATTGGCGGAGCGGAACTCAACACGCTGAGCGGATTGACTCGCTTGGGCCGATCGACCTGTTGGGTATCGCGCTTAACCGACAATCCATTGGGCCGACTGCTGGCCAACCGGGTCCGCGAAATCGGCGTGGAGGTCGGGCACGTTCGCTTCACCCCGGAAGATCGCGTCGGCCTTTATTTTCTGGAATGCGGAGCCTCCCCGCGGGCCAGCAGTGTTTGGTACGATCGCAAAGATTCGGCCATGGCCCGGATTCAACCGGGGGAAATCGATTGGTCGGCCATCTTCACCGGGGTGAAATGGTTCCATCTGACCGGTATCACGCCGGCACTCTCCCCCAATGCGGCCGAGGTCAGCCGACAAGCCCTACAAGCGGCCCGGCAAGCGGGGGTGCGAATCAGTCTGGATCTGAATTATCGCTCCAAACTTTGGAGCATCGCCCAGGCGTCGAGTTGGTTCCGCGAATGTGTGCCGCTGTGTGATGTGCTGATCGCCAGCAAGGAAGACGTGGCCACGATGTTCGGCATCGTCGGCGGATCGGCCGAGGAAGTGGCCCGCCTGACGGCGGAGCATTTCGGCTTGCAGGTGGTGGCCTTCTCGCTACGGGAACAACCGCTGGTCTGGCGGAACAGTTTCTCGGCCATTGCGTATGCGCGGGGCACCCTCTATCGCACACGCAGTTACGAAGTCGAAATCGTCGATCGCCTCGGGGCCGGCGATGCATTCGATGCCGGGTTGATTCACGGTCTGCTGGACGACGATGTCCAAAAGGGACTCGACTACGGCACTGCCGCGGGTGCCTTGAAGCACTCGATTCCCGGAGATCTGGGATGGTTCACCCGCGAAGAGGTCGAAGCCTTGGTACAGGGAAGCGGAGTCCGTATTCGGCGATAGGTTCGGTGGAGGATTCGCTTTGGGGGAACCTTCGATGCTCCATCGACGGATGGTGGACCCGACGACTAGTGTCGTCGGCTCTTGATTTTGTAGAGCTGCCAACGCTAGTT
>CALEEC010000101.1 GCA_937949245.1 uncultured Gemmataceae bacterium
CCACGAAGAACGCGAACGCGCTCGCCAACCCGGATACGTCTGCACCTACGACGACTACGATTGCGATTACGATGACGAAGTGACCAGCTATACGTCGATCGTCAGCGAAATGGGTCGGCAAATGCGTAAAGACTCGGGCCACAGCACCCCCCGAGGAACGCATATGCACACCAGCGAAACGCCCAGCCATAGCGTCACCCCCCGCAGCGAACGCAGCGAACGCGGTGACCGTAACGACGGTTTCGGTGCAGGCATCCTCTAACCGGGCATTCGACCTGTCGTTAGGTGTTCGTCCGACAATCGGGCGGGCGTTCGGCCTGCAATCGGGCAGACGCTCCGCCATCCGGCAAAACCGAATCCTGGAGAAGGGATTTCGAGCGTTACTTTCCTGGGGGAAAGAAGTTCGGAATCGCCTTCTCCTCGCGTTTGGCACCTCGTTTTGCCTCAATTCCATAGCCACTTCTGGATTGTGTCCGTAGAGGGATAGGATACGTTGATGATGAGGTAGTAGCGAACTTCGCAGTACCGCGGAGAAGTGACAGAGCCGACCTTCACACCCCGTGTAAAGGCAAGCGAACATGGCACCGATTGTGATCGTCGATTACGGTATGGCCAATTTGCGAAGCGTGCAAAAAGCGTTCGAGAAACTGGGCTACGAAGCGGAGATTTCCTCGGACCCCGACCGTGTCGGCGATGCAGAGAAACTCGTGCTGCCCGGCGTCGGAGCCTTCCGCGACGCGATTGCCAAACTTCGCGATGGCGGCTTGGTGGAACCGATCTTGGCCCACATTCAAGAAGGAATGCCGTTTCTTGGCATCTGTTTGGGCTTGCAATTGTTGTTCACCCGCAGTCACGAAGACGGCCTGTACCCCGGTCTGGACGTGTTTCCCGGCGAAGTCGTTCGCTTTCCCGATCTGCCTCACTTGAAGGTGCCGCACATGGGCTGGAATTCGCTGTGCATCCGCAAGCCGGCCCCGATATTCCGCGATTTGCCGAAAGATCCCGCAGTGTATTTCGTGCATTCGTACTATGCCGTGCCACTGGACGACAGCATCATCGCCGCAGTGGCCGACTATCCCGAACCGTTCACCGCAGCCATTTGGCATGAAAACGTCGTCGCGACCCAGTTCCACCCCGAGAAAAGCCAACGCATCGGCCTGACCATGTTGAAAAACTTCGCCGAGATGTGACGACGTTTCAGCACGTTGGGGATTCCTTATCGTTGGCGGACGAACAAGTCCTTATGTCTTTGGTCTTGCCCGTGGCGCAAGCGCTTTATCTGTGCGATTTTCATGTGGGCTATGCGGATGGCAAAGCGGATTTGTACGGCCTATTCAATGCCATTCGCCCCAAAAACGGATATCCCTACACGCGCAGTCGCTTTTGCATTTTCGCTCAACTGATCAATGGCCTTCCCGTTCCTGGGACGCGGGCTGGTGCATCATCCGTTAGACCTCGACCATCGCGGCAATCCGCCGTCGCATCCGCAATGGTTGGATTTGCTAGCGCAAGAGTTCGTGGCGCACCGTTACGACTTGAAGTGGCTCATCCGAGAGATTTTGCACACGCGCGCCTACCAGCGTTCGAGCCTATTGCCCGAAGGGGTAGAGACGGTCGCGGTGACGCGTTTCCGCACGGCATTGGAACGTCGCTTGAGTCCCGAAGTACTGCTCGACAGCATCTTGGAAGCCACCGAGGAACGCGAACGTATTCAAAAATCGACCGACGCCAAAGCGAACTACGACGCTTACCGTGCCCGTTTCCTCAAAGCCTTTGCCGCCCAACCGCGGGAAGCGGAAACCGAAATCGAACCGGCGTTGCGTTCCGCCCTGTTTTTGCTGAACGATCCGCTGCTGCTCGATCTGCTCCGCGAGCGGCCGAACAATCTCGTCGGCCGACTCTGCCGCGAAAGCGCCCCCGCGAAGTTGACCGACGAACTGTACTTGGCGGTGTTGTCTCGCCGACCGACCGATACGGAACGCCAGCAGGTGCAGCAATTTCTGTCGCGCCCTGCCCCAGACCGCGCGAAAGCGATCGGCCAATTGGCCTGGGCTTTGTTGGCTTCGATGGAATTCAACGTGCAACATTAGGTGGAACCCATCCCTCCCAGCGGCGGGCATCCGCCCGCCGTGTCCGTTCAATTCGGCAAATCTCCGTCGACTGACGTCGGACGGCTCGCTAGTTCGGGGCACGGAGAGCCGACGATGCCTGTCGTCGGATGTTTATCGAACCAACCGCGGACTGGCGTCCGCGGCTCTCCCGAAGCAGGAGCCGACGACGCCATTCGTTGGGTGGTTTCTTCGCTCCGTTGTCGAGTGTCTGCAAACCACCCGCGGACTGGCGTCCGCAACTCTGATCGTCACGCCATCATCCTTGGAACCGACGACGCGGTCGTCGCGAGATTCAAATATCCCTTCCCCCGCCGTCAGATCACGCCTTTCTGGCGAAGCTCTTGGATGCGTTTGCCATCCAAACCGGCGAAGTCGGCTAAAATCGCGGCCGTATGCTCGCCCAGTCGGGGCGGATGTCGATAGGCCACCTCGGGCACGCCGGTAATGTGGAACGGTGAACCGACCAAATCTACCGGTTTGCCCTGCGGATCGCGGACAGTCATTCGCATGCCGCGGTGCTGAGCCTGGGGCATGCGGAAGGCTTGCTCGTGATTTTGTACTTCGGAACAAGGGACGATCACCACGTCGAGGCGAGCTTTCCAATCGGCAGTGGTCCGCGAACGCATCAGCGCTTCCAATTGCGGAATCAACTCGTGCCGGTGCCGAACTCGATCGGGATTGGTGCGGAAGCGTTCGTCGCGGGCTAAATGCGGCACCTCTGCGGCTTCGCAAAAATGCTGCCATTGGGAATCGTTGCCGACGTTCAACACGAGCCAACCGTCAGCCGTGGCGAACAACTGATAAGGCACGATCTGCAAGTGGGCGTTCCCCTGCCGACCGGCCGGCACCCCACTGGAAAGATACGCCTGCGCCATGTTCACCTGAGCGGCCAAGGCACAATCGAACAGACTCAGGTCGATGGCGTAACCGTGGCCGGTATTGTTGCGTGCCCGCAGACAGGCCAAAATCGCGGTCGCGGCGTATAAACCGGTCAGCACATCGGTCAGAGCGACACCGACTTTCGTCGGCGGTCCATCGATCGGCCCTGTGATGTGCATCAGGCCGCTTTGAGCCTGAATGGCAAAATCGTAGCCGGCCACGTCACGCATTGGTCCCGTGCGGCCATAACCGGAGATCGAGCAAACGATCAACTTGGGATTGGTGGCCAACAATTTTTCGGGGTTCAGTCCGAGCTTTTCGGTGCTGGCCGCCCGGAAGTTTTCGATCAGCACATCACAATGGATCAGCAAGCGATGGAGTACCTCGGCTCCCTCGGGAGTAGTCAGATCGAGCGTCACCGATTTTTTGTTGCGGTTGCAGGATAAGAAATAGGCGCTCCACTCACCGACGAAGGGGGGGCCCCAGGTTCGGGTATCGTCGCCGACTTGCGGGCGTTCGAGTTTGATGACTTCGGCCCCCAGATCGCCCAGGGTTTGGGCACAGAAGGGGCCAGCCAAAATCCGCGAAGCGTCCAGCACCCGCATTCCCGCGAGCGGAGCCATCGGGTCGATGGGAAGCATAATCCGCCTTTCCAGGCCAGTCAGGGAGCCAACCAGAGATGCACTTTGCCCTCGCTGGTCGAAGCAGCTAAGATTCGGCCGTTGGCCGAGAGGGCCAGCGAATACACTGCTTGCGAGGCGAAGGGCAAGCGCAGCACGATTCGCCCCGAGGCAGTGTCCCAAATCAGGATACTACCATCGTCGGTCCCTGCGAACAAGCGTTGACCATCGGCACTGAACACCGCGCGAGTCAGCGACACGCTCGAAGGCATTTCCAAAGCGAGAAGACGTTGGCCGGTGGGACGATAAAGCGTCGGTGCTTCCATGGGAGCGGTTTGCAAAAGAAATTGGCTATGCGTGGCTAATAACCACGGCAGTGCCTCGACCTTGTCCATGGCCCAGGCGAGGTACGATGGTCCTGCGGTTTCAATGGTGTTCGGTTGCTTGGTGAAGTCCCAGATGAGCGAACCATCGGCGCAATACCCCAGTAGGCGTCCGCTGTCGGTCGAGAAACGCAAGGCCATCCCCTGACGGTAGGGGTTATCGAGCTGAATTCCTGTCGTGGAACGGTTCCGGTTCTGAATCGCGTGACGCAGATAGCGCCACTCGAATGCGGTCGGCTCGGCGGGTAATTCGCGGAAGCGTTGTTCGGCTAAGGCGAACTGCCCCTCGACACAAGCCGATTGCGTCAATTGGCACCGTGCCGCGTATAGGGCTTTGGTGAGGTCGTCGCTGCGTTGTTCTGCTTGCTGCCGCAGGGTCTGTTGCGTCTGAGTGGCCCGGCGTTGCTCGGCCAGATCTTCCCGCAATTGTTGTTCGACCAACGAGGCTTGCGCGGCTGGGTCCGGCAGCACCGCAACCCCAGCGACCTGGGAGAGCGTTTCGTGACGGCTCGACAACTGCGGCAACCACTGACGTTCCAAAGTGTCATGCACCAGCAACAGCAGCAACGAACCGGCTAGCAACGCGGTGATGGCCGGATTGCGTTTCATCGAGGCTCCCAACCGATGGAGCCAAGGTCGGCGAAGTACGCGGATCGAGCGTCCTTGTAGGAAACGTGCCAAGTCGTCGGCCAAAGCGGCGGCAGTGGGGTAGCGATGCTCAGGTTTTTTGGCCAAGCAGGTCAGGCAGATGGCTTCCAAATCCGCGGGGATGCTCGGATCGATCAGCCGCAGGGCCAACGGTGGCTGATATACGATGCGATTCATCAGTTCCAACGGGGTGCTGGCCAAGAACGGTGGCCGACCGACGAGCATTTCGTACAAGATCACCCCCAGTGAATAAATGTCGACAGCGGGGGTCGGCAGCAGTAAGGGCGAATGAATCTGTTCGGGGGCCATGTAAACCGGCGTGCCGGCGACCATCCCCGGAATGGTTAGTTGATGGCCGACTTGGTCCAGGAATTTGGCCAAGCCGAAGTCGGTGATTTTCGGCGTGCCGTCTTTGGCGATCAGGATGTTGGCCGGTTTCAAGTCGCGGTGGCTGATCCGT
>CALEEC010000102.1 GCA_937949245.1 uncultured Gemmataceae bacterium
GTAAACGACCGTGTTGCGGTCGTAGTGGTGCGGCTGGTACTTATTTTTGGGGCCATCGAAGGCGAATTGGAGGATTCGCATTCCTGGCAAGCCACAATCTTCGCGGAGTTTTACCACGTCGGGGGTGATTTCGCCCAAGTCCTCGGCAATCAACGGCAACGTGCCCAGCTTCCCACGGATGGCGTTGAACAAGTCGATGCCCGGACCTTCCACCCATTTTCCATGAACCGCCGTGGTTTCGCCAGCAGGAATATGCCAAGCGGCAGCAAAACCGCGAAAATGATCGATGCGGATCAGATCGACCATCTCCAACATGGTGCGCAAGCGTTCGATCCACCAGGCATAGCCGGTGTCTGCGACGGCTTTCCAGTCGTATAGCGGATTGCCCCACAATTGACCGGTCGGGCTGAAATAATCGGGAGGCACACCGGCCACGAAGGTTGGTCGTCGGGAGGCATCGAGCAGAAATTGTGACGGGTTGGCCCAAACGTCGGCCGAGTCTGCCGACACAAAGATCGGCACATCCCCGATTAGTCGGACGCCGCGGGCGTTGGCGTACTGCTTCAATTCGCTCCATTGCCGAAAGAACAGGAATTGGCTGAACTCCACAAAGCCGATTTCCGGCTGCAACCGCTGCCGGGCCGCGTCGAGTGCCGACATCTCCCGATGGATCAGGTTCGCTTCCCATTCGGTCCAACTGCGTCCCTGGTGTTCGGCTTTCAGAGCCATAAACAGGGCGTAGTCGGCCAACCAACCGGCTTGGCGTTGACGAAATTCCTCGAACGGTTGCCGCAGTTGCGGAGCGTGTCCGGTTTGAAATTCGTCCCAAGCTTGCCGGAGCAGCGCTTGTTTGAAGGGGATCACCGCTCCGTAATCGACGCGTTCGCTGGGGAAATGTCGGCCGGCCAAGATGTCGGAACGCAGCAGTCCCTCGCGTTGCAGTAACTGCGGCGAAATCAGATAAGGATTGCCCGCGAAGGCCGAGAAGCACTGGTAGGGCGAATCGCCAAAGCCGGTCGGTCCCAAAGGCAACACTTGCCACCAGGTCTGGCGCGCTCGGGCCAGGGAATCCACCCAAGCGTAAGCGGCGGGACCTAAGTCGCCGATGCCATAGGGCCCCGGCAGCGAGGTCGGATGCAGTAAAATACCCGCGGTACGAACTGAGGAAGTCGAAGTCATAGCCGACATAATTCCTTTCCGAGATTACGACGCCGCAAAGCCTGGGTTCAGTGAATGATCCTTTTCCGACGAATTGTGAAGTCCTCCGGCGACTCACGTCTGCCGGCTCGCCTGGGTCTTGGCTCCCCCGCAACGAAGACGATAATTGGGGATACTATATCGCTGCCGGGGCAACCGTCGCCCCCTGCGTTGCCGTCGCTATACTGAATGTACCCACGCCGAACCAAGCGATCGCAGCGATAGCCGATGCGATGGCCGAATCACGCCGGCGTGTCCTACCCAAGGAGAACCTTGCCATGAGCTTTCGCAATCGACGATGGAGTACGGTATTGGCCGGCCTACTGACGTTGGCTTTGTCCGCCACCGTATGGGCCGACGAAGTGGAAGTGCAAATCGACGGCATGAAATCGAAGACCCCCGCTGGTTGGAAGGAAGATCCCAAACCACGGCAAATGCGGCTGCACACCTTCATGCTGCCCAAAGCCGACGGGGACACCGATGCTACCGAATTGGCCATCTTCTACTTCAAGCAAGGGAGCGGTTCGGTCGAAGCCAACCTCGAACGCCAAGTGAAGAAATTCGAGCCGGCTGAGGGGAAAGACAAGTTGGATGTGACCGTCTCGAAGATCAAACTGGGCAAGCACGAAGCGACCTACCAAGACATCCAAGGCACCTACCTGTCGAAGTTTCCGCCGTTCGATCCGAATGCCAAGATCACCCGCAAAGCCGGCTATCGGCAATTGTATGTGATCTTCAAGGGAGACTCGGGGGAATACTACATGACCCTGCTCGGCCCGGCCAAGTCGGTGGCGAAGAACCAAAAAGACTTTGAAGAGTGGCTGAAGAACTTCAAGTGAACGGGATCGGGAAACTTGTGAGATCCCCCGTCGTTGCGGAGCGAAAACTTGGGCGTTTCGCTCCGCGGTTTTTTCGCTGAACTGAAGTGCCGGCTGCCCCCAATCTGTGGCCGCGGTTCAAAAGCCGAAGTCCCGCAAGCGATGCAGCAGTCGGCTCCAGTCGTCGAGGCGATTGTGTTCGATGCCGGCCCAAGCGGCGGGACGGTTCGGCCAATTGACCAGATTCAAATGATCGCCCCGCCAGATTTCAAAGTACTCGCCATGCCGAGCGCTTTCGACCGAAACCACGCCGTCGTTCGGCCCCTCGTGGCGTTTCACGATCGCATACGGAATGCACCAGGGCATCCCCAGCCATTGGCCGCTACAATCACCGGCGACCGATAGATATTTCACCCCGGGTACATCGGGAACCTGTTGGTTGAAGCGTTCGCAACTCCAGGTCGTCAGATCCTGGAACGCACTGTGCGGAATGCTCAACTGCCGCAATATCGGCAGCACGATGCGGGCGAAGCGTTGAATCATCCAATCGGCAAACGAACTGCCGCGGTGCGGTGTGCCGATGGTGGTCACCGACAAGACATGCTCGGCCATATCGAGTTGCGACACCAAATAGCGGGCGTCGAGTCCACCCATGCTGTGGCCGATCAGATGCACCGGTTCGTTGGGCGAATGCCACAGCAGAAACGCTTTCAACTGAGCGGCTCGTTCCGCAACGCAGCGCGTCGGACTCAGCCGCGGCACCAAAACCCGATTGCCCCGCGCCCGGAAGTGTTCGGCAATGCCCCGAAAGTACACCCGCAGCGTGTGGCCGGCCAGCGAGAGTTGGTCGTAGCCAAATAGGCCATGAATCAGCACAATAGGTGAATTGAGACGAGGAGGAATCATGGCAATGCTCCCGGTCGCAATAGGAAGGGGCGTCTTGCAAGACCGAGGACCAAGCCGGTAGGAACCACCGTCGCTGGCCGATCGTTCAATGATTACTTGCGATGAAACCCGTTCCGCGGCATCACGAAGGACCAAACCGATCTTGGGAATGGTAAAGGGGGGATGCTCTCCGAAGGATCGGTTGCTACACCGAATTATCATAGATCTTTCTCCAAAATTTGGCAAAGGGAAATTGGCGATGACTTTCTCCGTAGCTGAACCCGGCAAAACGCGTATCGGTTGGATTGGCACCGGCGTCATGGGGCGTTGGATGTGTCAGCATGCCATGAGCAAAGGCTACAGTGCCACGGTGTACAATCGCTCGAAAGACAAAGCGCAACCGCTGGTCGAACTGGGGGCTAAGCTCGTCGATTCGCCTAAAGCGGTGGCCGAAAATAGCGATGTCATTTTCGCCATTGTCGGCTTCCCCAAAGACGTACGGGAAGTGTTTTTGGGCAGCGAAGGAGCCTTAGCCGGCTGTCAACCGGGGGCGATCTTGGTAGACATGACTACCAGCGAACCGAGCTTAGCCGTCGAGATCTACCAGGCGGCCAAAGCCAAGAGTGTCGCAGCTCTGGATGCCCCGGTATCAGGAGGAGACGTCGGTGCGAAAAATGCCACGTTGTCGATCATGATCGGCGGCGATGCCCAGGTCGTGGCCGCGGTCCAGCCGATCTTTGAAACGATGGGCAAAACCATCGTGCATCAAGGTGGCCCCGGAGCCGGGCAACATACCAAGATGGTCAATCAGATCCTCATTTCCTCCAACATGATTGCCTTGTGCGAGGGGCTGTTGTACGGCTACAAAGCCGGTTTGAACCTCCAGACGGTGTTTCGTTCGGTATCGGTCGGAGCGGCGGGGAGCAAAGCGTTAGAGGTGCTGGGGCCACGCATCTTAGCCGGTAACTTCGAGCCGGGGTTTTATGTCGAGCATTTCATCAAAGACATGGGCATCGCTTTGGCCGAGGCCGAGAAAATGAATCTGTGCCTCCCCGGCTTGGCCTTAGCCAAGCAATTGTACGAAGCCGTCCGGGCGCAAGGCATGGGCCGAAAAGGGACGCAAGCGTTGTATCTGGCCCTCGAAGCCATCAGCGGTATTAAACGCAACTGAACGCCGCTTCCTGTCGCGGGACAACGACGAGAGCCGCGGACGCTAGTTCGCGGGGGTTCCGACAAACACCCGACGATGCAAGAAACCACCCGACGACTGGCGTCGTCGGCTCTTGAGAAACCACCCGACGACTGGCGTCGTCGGCTCTTGGATTTCGCGAAACCAAAAGCCGCGGACGCCAGTCCGCGGGTGGATCGTCCTTCGACGACAGGTCCAGTTCACTCAGGACGCACGACCAAGATGGGAACCTTGGTATTTCGCAGCACTCTTTCGGTGACGCTTCCCATCAGCAGATGACTCAGTCCGGTTCGACCATGCGTGGCTATCACGATCAGGTCAATTTCGTTTTTGGCGGCGTAATCCACGATCGTCTCAGCGACGTTTTCGCTAAGGCGAACGACATCGACGCGACGCACCGTCCCCGGTTCGCCGAGCAGACTGGTCAGCCAATCGCGGTTGCGTGTGTCGTCATTGGCTTCGTTGGGGTCGAAGACCCCCGTCAGACCGTGTTCCTTGATCAATGTGCGCGAATCGTCGGTGACGTGCAGAACGTGAAGTTCGGCTTGTTGCGCCTCGGCGATTTTATGGGCGTAATCGACTGCCGTCTTCGCGAAAGGGCTAAAATCGGTCGGCACCAAAATCTTCGACCATTTGGCAGACAGAGGCATGACAGGTTCTCCCCAGTTGAGCCGTAGAAATGGATCACTTAGAGAATAATCTATGTAAGCAACCATCCGTTTCAATGCCCCGCAGATTTTAGGAATTTCCCCTAGACAGCCGAGGGAGTTTCTGGCATATCCCCGCCACTTCCAACGTCTTGTCTGAGAAACCTAGAACGGATCGTACCCGCTCGGGGGAGCGGGATGGGGACTAGCAACGGTCCGGGAGGGAAAAGCTCATGGTACGTTTTGCCGCCTGGGGATGGGTGGCCACGCTGGGAATGTGCGCTACGGGAGCGTTGCTCGCCGCGGAGCCGGTTCGTAAGCCGTGGTACGCCGAACTGTGGGGGAGCAGTTCGGGGCACAAGCCCAAATCAGAAAAATCGATGGATCGCGTCGATCCGGTGGTTCCCGAACCCAAACCGCGTGTGCCGCCCCGCGAGGAAGCCCTCCGCTTACTGCAAGCGGAGCAGGCCGAGTACCTGCGTCGCCTCGACATCTGCACCCGCTTCAAGCAATGGGCATTGGAAACGCAAAACGAAGAGATGCTCCGCCGAGCGGAGGAACTGGAAATTCAAGCGGAGCAGATCTATCGACAAAAGATCGCTCACTTGCCGGTGGCGCGTCTGACACCTTCAGAAAGCGAACGGTTGTTGGATCAGCACCTGGGCACCGGCGTGGCCGCCGATCCGCTACGAGCGCCGGCTTCGGACAAAACGGCCGATCGTACCGCGAAGGCCACGGCTAAGGGGGAACGCCGATGAGGAAAACCTGGTTCGCTCTCTTGTGGGTCGCCCCATTGCTGGGTTGTACCGGTTATCACGCGACGGGGCCGTTGGCGGCTTATCTGCCCAGTGGGGAAGCCAAGTCGGTCAATCCGCACTCGGCCGCGACGGCAACCACCAGTGCGCCCGCGACCGCGGCCAAATCGGCCACGTCTTCGGAATCGCATAAACTCGAACCGCCCATCACCAAACTGCGGCCGTTGGACATCCAAGAGGACAAGATGGACGAGCAATTCAAGATCTTCGCGGCTGAGTTGCAACGCGAAAGCCGCAGTCTCCAATCGTTATCGGGCACGGCCTCGGCCGACAAACCGCAACGGGACGACAAGCCACGCCGGACGATACGCCAATCGTCCGATTGGTGACGCTCCGCACCGCAGGTTCGTTGCTCTCCTTGGTCTTGCGAGCCAACCGCAGCCCCTCGGCGGCATCGTGGACCAAGGAGGGATATCGGAGGGATCACCTTCTGCGGCCGCTGAAGCGAGCGACAGCGTCGGGGTTGAGTTGGATACCCAAGCCGGGACCGGTTGGCACGCATAACATCCCCTGCGCATCGAGTTGGAATTTAGGCTCGATCAGGTCTTCGATGTAAGGCACGCCGGTTTGATACTCCACCCAGCGAGCTACCGGCAGCGCGGCCGTCAAGGCAAGGTCCGCGGCCACGCCGATGGCCGTGTTCCAACCATGCGGCACAAGTTCGATGCCATGATCGTAGGCCAGCCAGCCGAGTTTCCGCATTTCGGACAGACCCCCGCATTTGGTCACGTCCGGTTGAATCAAATCGACCGCGCGTTGCGTAATGAACGGCTGAAACGACTGTCGACGTGTGAGCACCTCACCTGTAGCGATCAGCACCGGCGATTGCAGTTTCAGTTCGCGGAAGCCTTCCAGGTCATCGGGGCGTAAGGCTTCCTCGAACCACGTCACGCCGTAATCGCCCAGCATTTTCGCCGTCTCGATGGCCCAACGGGCGTTGTGGGGCCAAAATTGTTCGCTCCCCCCAGCATCGACCATCAGTTCTACATCGTCCCCCACTGTCTCGCGAGCAGTCTTGACCAGCAATTCATCCAACTTGCGACTGACGCGACCAAACGGACGCCAGCCCATTTTGATGGCTTTGAAGCCCCGGGCCGTCTGGGCCAACAATTTCTCGCGTAAGATCGGCGGATCGTCGAACAAGATCGACGCATACGGCTTGATCCGATCGCGGTAGTTGCCTCCGAGCAATCGCGACACGGGCTGATTCAACGCTTTGCCCAACAGATCCCACAACGCGATGTCGACGCCGCTGATCGCATGTTCGACCGCACCACCGCGACCGAACCAGAAGGTGCTTTGCCGAAGTTTCTCCGACACCCGTTCCGGCTCCAGGCCAGTTTCGCCAATCAGGTGCGGCCGCAATATCTGCAAGCCGGCCTCGACCAACGCGCCGGTCGAAAAACAACTGCCGATGCCGATAAGGCCGGCATCACTAACGACTTCGATCAACGTATTCATCTGCTCGTTGGGATCGGTTCCACCGGGCCAGCCGGTATCCTGCGTCACGCCCCCCAACGGAATCGAACGCACTTCGACAATTTTCATGGGAATCGGCTCCTGTTGTCTGGAAAGAAAGTGTCCTGAACATACCGCAATTGCCAGCCTGCTTCCACTATCGAGATATTGGCAAACCCGAAGCGACGACGTGCCGTAGCGTGCCGGCCACGTCTGTCGCCGGAGTGTCAGTCCCAGGCAAGTCGGCGAATTCCGTCGCCAGTTCGTCGGAACCTGAGGAAAAACCCATCGCCGCGGTTTTCTCTGTGACAGCAGCGCGACGCTGTGCTATTCTCGACGGCTGAACCTAATTTTCCCCCGACTCATCAAGTGACTCTCGGATCGATTGTAGGAGAACGCCCCGCATGCCGCGTTTGCTGTCCGTCGCCCTCACGCTGACGCTGATGTTTGCCCCCCTGGCCGCAACTGTGGCACAGCCCCCCGCGAAACTCCCTCCACCGGTGGCCCGTACCGTCGATTTTGTCACCGAAGTGCGGCCGATCTTGGCCAGAGCGTGCTTCGCTTGCCATGGACCCGAAAAACAACGCGGAGGATTGCGGCTCGATGTCAAAGCCGATGCCTTGGCGGGGGGGGACAACGGCCCCGTGCTGCTGCCTAAACAATCGGAAAAGTCGCCGTTGATCCGTTATGTCGCGCATGTCGAATCACCGCGGATGCCTCCCGATCCGAAACAACGGCTCAGCGATGCGGAAATCGGCATTCTCAGAGCTTGGATCGATCAAGGCGTGAACTGGCCCGATTCTGCGTCGGCGGTCAAAGCCGATCCGCGGGATTGGTGGTCGTTCAAACCCCTACGCCGACCGACTCCCCCGCAACTGAATGCTGCCGATGCGCGATGGGTACGGCATCCGATCGATGCATTCATCCTGGCCAAACTGCGCGAAAAGGGATTGGCACCTAGCCCAGAAGCCGATCGACGCACGCTGATTCGTCGTGTCACTTTCGACTTGATCGGCCTACCTCCGACGCCGGAACAAATCGATGCGTTCGTCCGCGATCCCGACCCATTGGCCTACGAAAAATGGGTCGATCACTTGTTGCAAAGTCCGCAGTACGGCGAACGCTGGGCGAGGCATTGGCTCGATGTGGTGCATTACGGCGACACGCACGGCTACGACAAAGACCAACCCCGCCCCAATGCCTGGCCGTACCGCGATTATGTGATTCGCTCGCTCAATGCAGATAAACCTTACGCCCGCTTCGTGCAGGAGCAGATTGCCGGCGATGTGTTGTTTCCGCAGGCGGAAGGAGCCATCGAGGCGCTGGGCTTTATCGCAGCCGGGCCGTGGGATCTGATCGGTCATGCCGAGGTGCCCGAAGAAAAGATCGACGGCCAAATCGCCCGGCATCTGGACCGCGACGATATGATCGTCAACGTCGCCAACACTTTCTTGAGCGTGACGCTGCAATGTGCCCAGTGCCACAACCACAAGTTCGACCCGATCTCGCAGGAAGACTACTACGCCATGCAAGCGGTGTTCGCGGCGTTGGACCGTGCCGATCGCCCCTATCACGCCGACCCGACGATCACGGCGCGTTATGTCGCCCTGCAAGCCCGGCAACGCCAACTCAACGAGCAACGCCAACAGTTGGAAGCGAACTTGGCCCAGCAAATCGGCCGCGATTGGCTGACCTTGTCCGAACAACTACGCCAACTCGCTACTGCTCCACCGGCAGGGCAACGGCCGGAGTTCGGCTATCATTCGGCCATTGCGAACGATCCGCATGTAGTCAAATGGGTGCAGATCGATTTAGGGCAAAGTCAACCGATCGATAAAATCGTATTCGTGGGGTGTCACGACACGTTCAACCAGATCGGTGCCGGCTTCGGTTTTCCGGTACGCTACAAGATCGAAGCGAGTGATGATCCTCAATTCCGTAGCGGAGTAGTGCTGCTGTTGGATCACACCGAGGCGGATGTGCCTAATCCGGGGGTGGAGCCGCAGTCGGTCGCGGTTGCGGGGCGCAGCGCTCGCTATGTGCGGGTGACTGCGACGAAGTTGGCACTACGGCAAAACGACTACATCTTCGCCCTGGCCGAACTGATGGTCTTCGATGCCGCTGGTAAAAACCTCGCTCTGGGCAAGACGGTCACGGCGTTGGACAGTATCGAAGCCCCAGTACGTTGGCGTCGCTCGAATCTGGTGGATGGTTACCACTACAACCCAGCCGCCGCGACCGAGGATCGGGCCGAACTGCTGCGTCAACGCGAACGCTTGATTCAACAGCGTGCCTCGGCCGCGACTCGTCAGGCGTGGCGCGAAGTGCAAACTGAATCGGAATGCGTGGCTGCGGAGTTGGCCCTACTCCCTGCGCCGAGTTACGTTTACGCCGGGACGATTCATACCGGCAGCGGAGCCTTTCGCGGTACGGGGGCCAACGGTGGCCGGCCGCGGCCGGTGTATGTCTTGGCACGCGGCGATGTGAAAAAGCCGGGCAAACTCGCTCAACCCGGGGCATTGTCGGCCGTGTCGGCTCTGCCGGCGCGTTTCGCCTTGCCGGCCGAGCATCACGAAGGCGACCGCCGTGCCGCGTTGGCCCTGTGGCTGACGCATCCCGAGCATCCGTTGACTTGGCGTTCGATCGTCAATCGTGTCTGGCGTTATCACATGGGCCGCGGCATCGTCGAGACGCCCAATGACTTTGGTCGAATGGGCCAGCTGCCGACCCATCCTGAACTACTCGATTGGCTGGCCATTGAGTTTCGCGATCAGGGCGGTTCGCTGAAACAACTGCATCGCTGGATCGTCACCAGTTCCACTTATCGCCAAGTCTCGACCGGCAATGCCGCGATGGAGCGATACGACAGCAACAACGCCTACTACTGGCGGATGAATCGTCGACGTTTGGAGGCCGAGGCCATTCGCGATAGCGTGTTGCTGGTCAGTGGCAAGCTCGATCGCAAAATGTATGGGCCGGGGTTCCGCGATTTCGTCATCGAAAAGCCGGAACATTCGCCCCATTACCAGTATCACTTGCACGACCCGGCCGATCCGCGTTGTCATCGGCGATCGATCTATCGCTTTATCGTTCGCTCGCAACAGCAACCGTTCATGACCACTCTCGATTGTGCCGATCCGTCGATGCAGGTGGATCGACGCAACGAAACGCTGTCGCCGTTGCAGGCATTGGCTCTGCTAAACAACGGTTTCATGCTTACCATGGCCAAAGCGTTCGCCGAGCGCCTCGAACAACAGAGCGGCGACCCGGTCGAACAGGTGCGCTGGGCGATGCTCTGGACCGTGGGCCGACCTCCTCGCGAAAACGAATTGCAGGCACTGGTCGATTATCGTCGGCAGTATGGCTTGGCCAATCTGTGCCGCTTGATCTTCAATCTGAACGAATTCGCCTTCGTCGATTGACCGATAACGCACGCGATGGAGCAACGGCAAGCGGTGATCGCTCTATCGGCGGCATGCACGACAACACGGCATGCAGCTCCGGGAGGCTGACTCCCCCCGCTCAGAGTATGGCGTGTTAGCCCCAGTTGAGCGGCAGGCGTCAGCCCGCCGTGGTGCCAACCGCCCGCCGTGGTGCCGATCGCATCTGTGGTTGGCTCACCGTTCAGCTAATCCATTTCGGTTCCCAACCGCGGCGATACGGTTTGGTCAACAGGGCCGATGCTTCGGCAGAGTTGGTGATTTTGCCCGCACCGGCGTCCCACAGCAACCGTTCACCCGGCCGACGGATGGCCACGGTGCCCAGCAGTACCGTTTCGGTCAACGGACCGGCATAATCGAAGCTCGAAGTGGTCTTGCCTTCTCCACGGCAAGCGTCGGCCCAACTGGTGTAGTGATTTAGCGACGGCAGTTTCTCCAACGGTGGAACCGGGTCCGTCGATGCGAGAGCGAAGACCATAGGCTCGGCAACGTGAGGAATCAGCATCACTCCTTTGTCGCCTAACAGCACGGAGCCGGCACCAGGGAGTTTGACCGTCATCGGCAGCCCCAGGGCTTCGCGGGGCGGAAAACGCCCTGGGCCGTCGTACCACGTCAAACGGATGCCACCGTCCACCGTGTAACGAGTGCCGAGGAATTGGTACGTCACCGTCGCCTGCAACGGCCAAACCTCGCGGTTCATTGGCGGAGCTTGGGCCACGATCGAGGTCGGGGCCGTCAATTGCAACGCCTGGAACACCGGGTCCAAAATGTGACAACCGAAGTCGCCCAACTGCCCGTTGGAGAAATCGACCCATCCCCGCCAATTGAACGAATGATACAACTTGGCTTTGTACGGCCGTTCGGGAGCAACGCCCAGCCAGTAGTCCCAATGCAGCGTCTTGGGAATGGGATCACTCCCTTGAGGCCGATCTTCTGCCAAACGCCAAGACATCCCGCCGGACTGCCAGGAATACACTTCCTTGACCTTGCCAATTCGGCCATCGTGGACGGCTTTGACCGCGGTGCGGTAGAACGAGTGCGACTGAATCTGATTGCCCATCTGCGTCACCACGCCGAACTTGGCAGCGGCCAGGCGCATTTGCCGGGCTTCGTGAACCGTATGAGTCAGCGGTTTTTGACAGAAGACATGTTTTTTCAACATCATCGCCGGCAGGGTGATCGGCGCATGCATGTGATCGGGCGTCGAGACGATGACAGCGTCGAAATCTTTCGGAGCGTCCAACAATCTCCGCCAATCGTGGTAGACCTTGGCTGAAGAAAACTTCTGCACTGCTCGGCCGAGGAACGGTTCCGATTCATCGACATCACACAAAGCCACCGGCCGCACTTTCGGGCTAGCCGCTATTTCGTTCAGGTCGGACCACCCTTTCCCGCCAACGCCGACCGATGCGATGCGTAACAGGTCGTTGGCCCCTAACACCCGAGTGTAACTGGCCGCGGACAACGCCCCGACCGAACCTAGTACGCTCACCGAGGTGAGGAATTCCCGCCGATTGAATTGCTGTTTATTCATAAAAGCACTTTCCCAGGAAAATCGGGCGACTTTTCCCGATCATGAGCGGAAGATCGGCTCAAGAAAAGAAGATTTCGCGAGAAAATCGTTGCAGTTGGGCCACAAATCGGCAAACTGGAAATCAATGTCGCTAAGATCCCCACCGAGTCTTGGATTCTTTCGAGGTGCATCGTGACCGACTCATTGAAGCAAACTCCCACCCGTCGCGAAGTGTTGGCCGACGTCGGAAAAGCCACCGCGGCCGCTACGGTATTGGCCAGTGCGGGGCTGCCCGGGTTGTTCGCGGGAGAAGACAACACGATCCGCTTGGCTCTGGTCGGCTGCGGAGGCCGAGGCACTGGAGCCGCCGAGAACGCCTTGGCAACCAAAATGGGGCCGACCAAACTGGTCGCCATGGCAGACGTCTTCACCGATCGGCTCAATCCAAGTTTCAAGAATCTCAAACGTGCCTTCGGCAATCAAGTTGATGTGCCCGAAGAACGGAAATTTATCGGCTTCGATGCCTATCGGAAGGCCATCGACTGTTTGCGTGCTGGGGATGTCGTGATTTTGGCGACCCCGCCGGCGTTTCGCTGGGTGCATTTCCAATATGCCCTGCAAAAGGGCGTCCATGTGTTCATGGAAAAGCCGGTCACCGTCGATGGCCCCACCACGAAACGCTTCTTCGCTTTGGCCGAAGAGTCCGAAAAACGCAATCACAAGGTGGCCGTGGGACTGATGTGCCGACACTGCGATGCGCGCCGCGAATTAGCTCGACGCGTGCATGGGGGCCAAATCGGCGAGTTGATCCTGATGCGGGCTTATCGTCAAGTAGGTCCCACGGCGTCGGCTTTCTCCACGCCACGCCCCAGTTCGATCGATGAATTGGAATATCAAATCCGCCGCTTCCACTCGTTCCTCTGGGCCAGCGGCGGGGCGTTCAGTGACTTTTTGATCCACAACCTCGACGAAGCCTGCTGGATGAAAGATGCCTGGCCGGTCAAAGCCCAAGGCTCCGGCGGTCGGCACTACAAAACTTCCCCCGATGGTCGGCCGTACATCGATCAAAACTTCGACACCTACTCGGTCGAATACACCTACGCCGACGGCACCAAGCTCTACTTGGAAGGCCGGACCATGAGCAACTGCCATAACGAGTTTGCTACCTACGTTCATGGGACGAAAGGGGCGGCAGTCGTCTCGACGGCAGGGCATTTGCCGGCGTTGTCGAAGATCTTCAAAGGCCAGAACATGGTCAAAGATGAGATTGCCTGGGAGTTCGGCAAGCCGGAACCCAACCCGTATCAACTCGAATGGGATCACTTCATCGAGGCGATTCGCAAAGATCAGCCGTACAACGAAACCAAACGCGGCTTGGAAGCGAGCTTGGCCAGCTCGATGGGGCGGATGGCCTGCCATACCGGACAGGTCATCACACGCGAGCAGATCCTCAACAGCGATCACGAATTCGCGCCGGATGTCGATAAGCTGGTACTGGGCGGACCGGCTCCGCTACAAGCCGACCCGGATGGCAAGTATCCGATTCCGCGGCCGGGCATCAACAAGAAACGCGAGTTCTAATCGCGGACTTCAACAGAGCTAACGGGTCTGCGCCTTGCGAAAGGTGAGCAACTCCGTTACGAGCAATTCCATTTCGCGACGGAGTTGCTCGAGCTGCTCCGCTTTCCCCTGGCTTGCGCCGTTGTAGGAAGCCGACTCGAGAGCCTGCGCCGTCTGCAAGGCCATCACTCCCCCTATAGTGCCCAGTAGACCTTTCAGTTGATGGATCTTGGCGCGAAACTCGGCCTCGTTCTGCCCGCAGGCGTCGGTCGCTTCCCGTAGCAACTGCGGTCCATGCTCCAAGAAGTGTTCGACGACGGCATCCAACAAGGTGACATCGTGGCCGAGCCGATCCATCAGTCCGCCACGGTCCAAGACGAGCAGTGATGCAGCGGTCGGCGAAGGCGGTGCAGTCTTCGGTTTGCTGGGGCGTTGCAGGACCGCCGCGATGGTTTCATGCAGTTCCTTCGGATCGATGGGCTTGATGACGTAGCCATCCATCCCCGCGGCCAAAATGCGTTCGCGATCGCCTTTCAGAGCATGAGCGGTCAGGGCAATGATGGGCGTATGCCGTTCGCTTCCCTGTTCGCGAGCGCGGATGCGTGCCGTCGCTTCGATGCCATCCATGTCCGGCATTTGAATATCCATCACCACCAGATCGAACGCTTGCTCGGCGAGTCGATCCAGCGCCTCGCGGCCATTGTTGGCCACGCTGACACGATGCCCGAGGCGTTCCAACAGCGACACCGCGACGCGTTGATTGATGGGGTTATCTTCCACCAACAGCACGTTCAATGGCGCGGACGCCACGGCAGCGCTGGGTCGAGGCGCGTTGTGCTGCGAGGGCGGGGCCATGTCGATCGCTTCATGAATGGCGTTGAACAACGCCGACGGGGAAATGGGTTTGGACAAAAACCGCGCCCCCCCCAGCGTCTGCGCCCGCAATTGATCTTCGTGGGTGACGGCCGCCGTCATGAGGATGATCGGCAAACGCAGATCGGCCCAGGTTCGGCGAAGCTGTTCAACCAACTCGAAGCCCGACATTTCAGGCATCCAGACATCGCTCAGCAGCAGGTGAAATCGGCGATCCTCGGTCTGCGGCGGTTCGAGCAGTGCCAACGCCTTGGCAGCACTATCGACGCTTACGCAACGCATCCCCCAGCGACGCAGCAAGTTTTCCAGAATCCGCCGTTGACTCGGATGATCTTCGACCAACAACACCTGAATCGGCGGCCCCTGACGCAGCCACGGATTGGTCGTTCCCCCCACCTTGATCGGCGCAATGCGAAACGGCAAGACGAAGTGAAAGGTGCTGCCTTTGCCCAACGTGCTTTCGGCCCAGATGCGCCCGCCCATAAATTGCACCAACCGTCGGCAAATGGCCAAGCCTAAGCCGCTTCCACCGAAGCGCCGCGTAGTCGAGGGATCGCCTTGCTCGAAAGGGTCGAAAATCGTACTCAACTGGGCCGGCGAGATGCCGATACCGGTGTCTTGAACGCGGAAATGCAACGTCGTCTCGTCCACTTGGCACCCCAAGGGATCGACACTGACGATCACCTCCCCCGTGTTGGTGAATTTGACGGCATTGCCGATCAGGTTCAGCAGTACTTGGCGTAACCGGCCGGGATCACCTAACAGCGTGCTGGGAATGTTGTCGGCCAGGGTGTAAGCGATCTCCAAGCCTTTCTGATGCGCTCGCGGTGCCAGGAGTTTGACACTTTGAGCGAGCACCTCATCCAGCACAAACGGCACCGTTTCGATTTCCAACTTCCCCGCTTCGATGCGCGAGAAATCGAGAATGTCGTTGATCACTTCCAACAAACCATCGGCCGAGGCTTTGACCATCTGCAACTGCTCGCGTTGCGTAGGTGTCAGTTCCGAGGCCAACACCAAATCGGTCAGGCCAATGATGCCGTTCATCGGCGTGCGGATTTCGTGGCTCATGTTGGCCAGAAATTCCCCCTTGGCCCGATTGGCGGCCTCGGCTCGGTCGCGGGCCCGTTGCAGTTCGCGTTCGGTGCGATGCCGTTCAATCCCCGAAGCAATCGTGTCGCAGACCGATGCCAAGGCACTCAGGAGGATGTCGTTCAAAGCCGACTTGGCAAAACCATCTAGCACCCCAAGGGCGAGATCCCCTACCAGCAAGGGGAAGCCGGCATACGCCGACAACTGTTCGCGTTGCAACCAATCGCGCTCGGCCAGGTCGGTCAACCCATCGAGACGATCGGTCAGGTACGATTGCTTCTCTTGGTAGATTCTTCCGACCCGCGAGCCGAAGATACGCAGGTTCCGCGGAGCGTCGGTCGGATACGCGACCGGGCCGCCGGTGGCTTCCAATTGCAGCGATTCTCCTTCGGTCGCCGGTAGCCAAAGACGTACCAGACTCAAGCCGGTGTGCCGAGCGATCAGATCGACGCACTGCTGCAGAATTTCCCGGAGCGATCCCCGCTGATTAACCGCCAACGACACCGAACGAACGAGAGAAGCCATCTGGATGCGCTGATGAAGAGCAAGTTCCGAGCGTTTCTTGTCGGTGATGTCGGTCAGCGTGCCAACCCATTCGCGGATCTGGCTTCCTGCCGGGATCAACGGCGTGCGATCGACGGCAAATTCCTGGCTTTGCCAAAAATGAGCAGTCCAGTCGTCGTTTTCGACCACGGGGACAGCACGGATGGCAAAGGTGCGATAAACGCCATCGGCGCGGCGCAAGCGGAATTCGCCCTCGTAAGGCTGCCCCCGAGCGATGGCCATCGACCACAGATGCCGGGTCCGTTCGCGGTCCTCGGGATGCACGGCATCGAGCCAGCCCCAGCCGGCCAAGGCTTCGCGGCTTTGGCCGGTGAACGCGGTCCAGGTCGGATTGTCCGGCAACATTTCGCCGTTGGGCGTAGCCACCCAGACCACCTGCGAAGTCGCTACCACCAACGAGCGGTAACGTCGGCCACTGTCACGCAACGCTTGCTCGGCACGACGCCGTTGCAAAATCTCTTGTTTGAACCGTTCATTGAGCAGCACGACATCTTCAAACGCCCACAGCAGAATATCGAGCAGTTGGTCCCGGTTGGAACGGATGACGAACTCATGGCCGAGAAACTGCACACGTTTGGCCGACTCGAAGCCGGATTGCAAGTGCCGATGCAGCACCCAGCGAACGCGGTGGACAATCTTGGCCGGGCCGCGATCTTTAGTCATGAAGCCGTCAGCTCCGGCTTCCAGACCGCGGAGGACGTTGACGGGATCGGCTTGGCTGGTTAAAACGACGACCGGCAAGGCTTTTAGGTGCGGCGTGGCTTTGATGCGTCGGCACAGATCAAAGCCGCTGTCGCCCGGGAGCATCAAATCGCTCAACACCAAATCGAACGACTCTTTCTGCAATCGGCTGAAGCCGATCTCGGCATTGCTGACGGCGACCGCCTCGAAGCCGGCATCTTCGAGAATGAACGCAAGTTGTTCCGCTTGTGTGGGAGAGTCTTCCACAATCAGGATTCGAGCCAAGACGCACCTCCCCCCCTAGCGAACCGACAAGGCTAAGGTACTCAGATAAGCCGCGATCTCCGGCAGGGGCAGGACGCGCTCCGGCAATTGGGCCGCGACCGCTGCTCCGGGCATACCATATACGACGCAGGTCGATTCGTCTTGGGCGATAATCCGTCCGCCATGTTCTTTGACCACGCGTAACCCCGCGACACCGTCTTCCCCCATCCCCGTGAGGATCACCGCGATCAGCTCCGCGCCACAGACGCGACCGGCCGACTCAAACAAGCAATCGGCCGATGGACGAAAACCATTGCACGGCGGTTGTTGGGTCAATTCGACCTGCAACGGCCGAGCAATGGTCAAATGTCGATCGTCCGGGGCGAAATAGACCGTCCGCGGTTTCAAGGTTTCGCCGGCTTCGGCCAATTTGACTTCCAGATCGCAGATGGAATTCAACCACTGCGCCAAGCCGGCGACAAAACCGGGGGAGATGTGCTGCACGATAGCGATCGGCCAAGGAAAATCGCCGGGTAAACGGGTCAGCAGATATTCCAACGCGGCCGGTCCGCCAGTCGAGGTCGCAA
>CALEEC010000103.1 GCA_937949245.1 uncultured Gemmataceae bacterium
AGCGGCGAACGGATACCCGGCGTATCCACCTTGGCACGGCGGGCTGACGCCCGCCGCTCGGTGCAGATGAGATCCAATCCGATCCAATCGGATCAGATCGAAAAAGGTTCCCCTTCAGCCGCGGAGTTTGCGTTGGAAATACTCCATCGTTAAACGTAAACCTTCATGCCGATCGACCTTCGGCTCCCAGCCGAGCAACCGCCGTGCTTTGGTAATGTCCGGCTGACGTACTTTCGGATCGTCCGCCGGAAGCGGTTTGAATACGATCGGCACCTTCGCGCCTGTCAACGCACGAATTTCCTCGGCGAATTGCAAGATCGTAATCTCCGCCGGATTGCCGAGATTCACCGGTTCATGATAATCGGTGAACAACAAACGGACGATCCCTTCGACCAAATCGCTGACATAGCAGAAACTCCGCGTCTGCGAACCATCCCCATATACGGTCAATGGTTCGCCCCGCAGAGCTTGGCCCATGAAGTTCGGCAGCACCCGTCCGTCATCGAGTCGCATCCGCGGACCATAGGTGTTGAAAATCCGCACAATGTGCGTGTTGACGCCATGCGCCCGATGATACGCCATCGTGATGGCCTCGGCGAAGCGTTTGGCTTCATCGTAACAGCCGCGAACACCAATCGGATTGACGTTCCCCCAATATTCCTCCCGCTGCGGATGCTGTTCGGGATCGCCGTACACCTCCGAAGTGCTGGCCAACAAGTAGCGTGCTTTCTTCGCTTTGGCCAGTCCTAGAGTATTGTGTGTGCCTAACGAGCCGACTTTGAGCGTCTGAATCGGATAGTTCAGATAATCCGTTGGACTGGCCGGGCTGGCAAAGTGCAAGACGTTGTCGATCGGCCCAGGAACTTCCAGGGGATGCGAAATATCGTGGCCGATCAAGGTGAACCCCGGCCGATGCCGCAACGGATCGAGATTTTCCAAACTGCCCGTGATGAAATTATCGACGCAGATCACCTCGTGACCTTCGTCGAGAAAACGCTCGCACAAATGCGAGCCGATGAATCCACCGCCACCTGTAATGAGTGTACGCATTCGCTTCGACTCCTTTCGTGGGCGATACCTTATCACGCCGACGAAAAAAGACTACGCGAGTTACTCGCCGTCCCGTTCGACCCCCTCGCGTCCAGCAAGCCATCGACCGCCATACCGATGTCGCAAGCACGTCCGCAGTACCGCCGACACCAAAAACCCCATCTGCCCCCCGTGAGGTCGGCCTTCCCATCGCGGAACCACTGTCGGTTCCGCTGGTTATGGCTCTTACTCCCATTCGATCGTCGCGGGAGGTTTGCTGCTGATGTCGTAGACGACGCGGTTGACTCCCTTGACCTCGTTGCTGATGCGGGTAGAAACCGTGGCCAACAGTTCCAGCGGCAGCCGCGACCAATCGGCGGTCATGAAGTCGTCGGTTTGTACGCACCGCAGGGCGATGACATTCTCGTAGGTTCGGCCATCGCCCATCACGCCGACCGACTGCACCGGCAACAGCACCGCGAAAGCTTGCGACGTTTGCCGATACCAGCCGGCTTTGGTCAGTTCTTCCAAGAAGATCGCGTCGGCTTGCCGCAAGACGTGCAAGCGTTCCGGCGTGATCGCTCCCAGACAACGAACCGCCAACCCAGGTCCGGGGAACGGATGCCGCCAAACCAACGATTCGGGTAAGCCCAATTCAGCACCAAGTTTGCGCACCTCATCCTTGAACAGATTGCGTAATGGCTCGATCAACTCGAAGCCCAGTTCTTGGGGCAGTCCGCCGACGTTGTGATGGGTTTTAATCGTCGCGGCTGGCCCATCGACACTCCCGCCACTTTCGATCACGTCGGGATACAAGGTGCCTTGGGCCAGAAACTTCGCGTCGCGGATCGAGGCGGCCTCGGCACGAAAGACATCGATGAACACATGGCCAATAATTTTGCGTTTCTGCTGCGGGTCGGTCACCCCCTGTAACGCTCGCAAGAATCGCTCCCGGGCATCCACCGTGTGCAGATCGGCTTGGAACCAATCGCGGAAGGTGGCCTGCACCAATTCCACTTCGCCCTGGCGCAATAAGCCATTGTCGACGAAAATGCAAGCCAACTGCGGCCCGACCGCCCGCAACAGCAAGGCGGCTGTCACTGCGGAATCGACTCCCCCGGACAAACCGCAGATGACGCGGGCCGAACCGATCCGCTGCCGCAGTTCCGCGACAGCTTGTTCCACAAACGCGCTCATCTTCCACAGGCCGGCACAACCGCAGATCGTCCGCAGAAAATTTCCCAAAATCCGCGAACCTTCCGGCGTATGGCTGACCTCGGGGTGAAACTGCAAGCCGTACACTGGCCGATGGCGATGCTTGACCGCGGCAATCGGGCAAGTGGCCGTGGTGGCCAACGGCAGAAAATCGCCTTGCACCGTCTGCACCTGATCGCCGTGGCTCATCCAGACTTGCGTTTCTTTCGACACGCCATGAAACAACTCGTCGTCGGTGTATACCGAGCAGATCGCCCGCCCATATTCGCGCGCCGTTGCCGAGCTGACTTGTCCACCCAGCAACTGACACGTCAGTTGCATTCCGTAGCAGATGCCCAAGATCGGCACACCCAACTCGAGGATTTTCGGATCGCAACGGGGGGCGTTCGGTTCATACACACTGGCCGGCCCCCCGGAGAGGATGATGCCCCGCGGCTTCAGCTCGGCGATGCGTTCCGCAGGTAAATCGTGACGCACGATCTGGCAGAAGACGTTCAGTTCACGCACCCGCCGAGCGATCAGTTGGGCGTACTGCGAACCAAAGTCCAGAATCAACACACGTTCGGTGTCGGGTGCGAGGTCCATAACCAGTCCATCGAGTAAGACAAACCCAACCTGCGGCCCCGCTGGGCACGTCCGAAAAATCCCTCCGCCGCGGCGCTTAGCCTTAATTCGGCCGACGCTTCGGCGCGAGGATCGCGCCGAGCCTCCGCTCCGGCGACGGTAGCGCCTGTCAGTCGCGGCCCTGACCCAGTTCCAGTTCAGCAGTCAGCCGCGGCCATGCCCCAGTTCCACAGAACGCTGGGCCGCGGCTTCGACAGCATCGATCAGTCCGGCACGCACGCCGGCCCGTTCCAACGCGTGCAGACCAGCTATCGTGGTGCCGCCAGGACTTGCGACGCGATCTTTCAACACCGCCGGATGTACCCCGGTTTCCAACACCATCTTAGCGGCCCCCAAGACGGTTTGCGCTGCCAAGCTCAAAGCCACCTCCCGCGGTAGTCCCATGCGAACTCCCCCATCGGCCAGGGCTTCGATCATCACATAAACGAACGCTGGACCACTGCCGCTTAAGCCGGTGACCGCATCCAACAGCGGTTCGGCTAAAGCGAACGCCTTGCCCACTGTGCCGAACAACTGTTCCACGATGGCCAAGTCCTCGGCCGTGGTCTTGGGACCAACACTATAACCAGTCGCGCTGGCAGCAACGAGGCAGGGAGTGTTCGGCATGACCCGCACTAGTCGGCGTTCTGCTCCGAGACTGTCGGCCAGTTGCCGTAACGTCACCCCCGCGGCAATCGAAATGATCAGATGTTGATCAGTCACGTCCGGCTGAATTTCCTGCAATAGCGCCGGCATCACTTGCGGTTTGACCGCCAACAACAGCACTTCGCAGGTACGGACGATCTCGCGATTGCAGGCAATGGCTTCAATCGCGGTGGTGGCCTGGAAGGATTGGCGTGCCGCAGCAGACGGATCGCTCGCTCGGCTGGCAGGGTGCAATAGTCCGGCGCGTCCCCAAGCCGCGGCCAAAGCCGTGGCCATCTGACCGGCACCCAAAAAACCCACACGCCAAGGTGCTGACCGCATTCCGCTCATCCTTCTGGATCTGCTGTGCCCATCGGGTAAAACGCTATTATAGCTCACGTCTCTCCCGCGGAAAGCGGTCCCCAGCAAGCCGGATGGAAGCCGCTCTTGCGAAAGCGATTCCCCAGCAAGCCGGATGGAAGCCGCTCTTCTGTCGCCCCCTTTGCGGAGGTTGCACCAACCGCAGACCAGAGCCTATCTCTCAGACGGGTCGGAGCACTTGGAGCATCACCTTGGCCACGATGTCGCGGACGCGAACCCGATATTCCACCATGTGTTCGGCACCCAGGTGCTTTTTCAGGGCCTCGACGCTTTCCCATTTTTCGATCATGGTAACGACATCGGGCCGCTGCGGCACCGGGACGGCCAGTTCGATGCTTTCATCGACCGTGGGGCCATACTCGATGCAGCCGGCTTCCGCTCGGACCAACGGAACAATCCGCTGAATCTCGGCCAACAACACCTCGCGCTTGCCCGGTTGGGCTTCGATGGTGGCGATCACATGGATCATCGGAGTTCTCCTCGGGTCAACAGTCGTTTCACTCACCGCAACGCCGCACCAGCGCACGTTAGGAGGAACAACGCTTCTTTCAGCGGAACGGCGAGTAATCGGTCGCTTGGAGGAACAACGATTGTACACCGTCTTTGGTCGTTAGCGAACCTCCGGCTTTGGCTTCCGATTCAGTTCGCGCTTTGATCCATTCAGGATCCGCGCGGAATGCCGCGAACGAAGCCTTGGCCGCCTCGGGGCTTTTGTGGGCCAGGAAGTAGATCAACGTCGTGTCCGCTCCCTTTTGCCCGGGGAGCAAATTCCAGTACCACAGATTGGTCATGCCGTGCTTGGCGAACAACTTCATGGTGTGATCGCGGAAGCGGGCATTGATGTTGGGCAGATTGCCTGGTGTGAGGGTGTAGGTACGCAGCTCGAACACGCGCGGCGTGCCATCGCCCGGCTTGACCACGGGGGAGTAGTCGGTCAGTTTCAGCAGGATCGATTCGACCTTGGCCACAAGTTTGCCGTCTTTTTCGGATTCGCTTTGCACTTTCTTCCAGTCAGGATCGGCCAGGAAGGCTTTCCAAGCGGCCTCGCGGGCGGGGGCATCGGGGTAGGCCAGCACATAATAGAGTTGTCCGGCCGAGTTGTCCAGCGGCACCCAGTAGCCGACGTTGGTCATGCCGTGCTTCTCGAACAACTTCAGGGTGTGATTGCGGAAGCGGGCGTGCAGAGCATCGAGTTTGCCCGGTGGGGCCGTGTAGATGCGGAGTTCATACAACTTGCCGTCGCTCGCGGCCGTTTCGGTCAGCGTGGGAGGGAGCATAAGCAATGCCAGTGCGATACACAGAGGTTTCATCGGCAGACTCTCATGGCGAGACGAAAAACCCGTGCAGAGAGTGTATCCCAACCCCGTGGCGGAACCAAGGAGCAATCCGACCACCCCCCGGCGATTTTTTCCTGCCCGAAAACCTCGGTAGTCGCCCACGATTGTTTGCCCAACCGAGCACCTCAGGAGTCGCTTCGTAATCGCGAAACTGTTTTCCCGACCGAGAACTTCGGTAGTTGCAAGGTTCCCTCACCTCATCACAGCGAGCCAACCTTGGCCGTATTATCCACGCTCGCCACAGCACTTAGGCCGACGTTAGCCCGGCTCTCGTTCGTTCCCATGGTAGGGATGCAGCAACCTAGTCAGATCTTCCTCGAACG
>CALEEC010000104.1 GCA_937949245.1 uncultured Gemmataceae bacterium
GGGAATATCTGCTTCCCAATCCAGTGCATCGCGAAATTGCTCTGGTGGATACCCCGGCACGGAAGCCGCTGTTGATAAACATCAGAACCGCACTGCCGAGTGTTTGAGTCTCCAACGTCAACTACGCGAACGCCACCACAAGGAGACCGAAGATTGGGCCAATCGGGCCGATGCGTTCATCTACCTGATGGGACAAGTGCCCCAGGCAACCGACCAAGCCTTGCTGGACGAATTCAGGCGAGTGACCAGCGGCCGAACCCGTTCGCTCAACGCCAGTGAGGGTGATGGTCAAAATCGATTTGAAACCGGATCTCCTCAGCCGTGCCCGCGAACTGGTCACCAAGGCAGCCGATCAACTCAAAGAGCGACTGAATACGATTGTCCCTGTCTCCGCCCGAATCCGTCGAGCATTGGATCGTCTGCAGCACAACGGCAATCAAGCCCTCCGCTCGAGTTCGGCATCTTCCCACGGTAGTGCCACATTCCGAGGAATTGCAAAGTAACCCCGAACACTAGTAGGACACTTCGCTTCGACTTCGACTTTCACCTTGGGAATTGAATCGGCAACGACCAATGTGGCCTCGACTATCTTCCCCTGATCGAGTCGCTGCCAAGGAAGCTTATAAGTGCGATTCGCAGCCATGCCGATGACCTCCACGACGGAGTTGTGGCACTGCAGTTGGAGGCGATCCGTGATTCAGGTTAGCACGCTGCGAGCGGAAGAACGGATCGCCCAGCATTTTTCGGCTTACGGACGGCATCGACGTTGTTTGTCGCTGATTTTGGGAAGCTTTTCGCTGACAATCTCACGCAGTCGGGCTTTCTGAGCATCAGTCGGGACGCTTTCGAGTTCTTTCTTCTCGGCGACTTTCAGTTCGCGGATCTTCTGTTCCAGTTTGCCGATTTCGTCACGATACTCCCCTTGGATGCCGTACACCTTTGGCTTTTGTTCCTCAGTCAACCCTAACTTGGCCCAGTTCATTCGACAAACCGTTAAAAAATCGGTATGGTTCGTGAACTGCTGATAGCGTGTCCAAAAGTTAGAAATCACTTGTCAGCCGGAGGACTATCCCGAATTGCGGTATGCGTTAACTTAAGAAGTGAGATCGTTCCGTTTGCCGGTGACCTCGGAGATCCTTTCAACGAATCGTTGAACCGCTATTCGTTTCAAAAGCTATTTCATCGAAAGGTCGATGCTCTACTACGGTTTCCTCTTGCAGGTTGAGTTGCGTAGAATTAGCATGGATTAAGTATGACTGAGTTAAACCTCAAAGAGGGGATTTCATGGCACGCTCTAAAGATGCTCGCTCGATCGTGAAACTCCAGAGTACGGCAAGCAGTTATTGCTATTTTACTGAGAAGAATCGTAACAACACCAAAGAACGGATCGAGATCAAGAAATACGATCCGATTGTTCGCAAGCATGTGATTTTCAAGGAAGCCAAGCTCTGATTCATGAGAAGAAATGCTTCAGGAAGGTTTCGCTGATGGCTGACAAAACCACGAGAAAACAATCTTCCCAGAGTGCTTCGGCCAAAGGTCGCCGGAAGAAACGCCTCCCCGTCACGGTGTTGTCAGGATTCCTTGGAGCTGGCAAGACGACGTTACTCAATCATGTGCTGAGCAATCGCGAAGGGCGGAAAGTCGCTGTGATTGTCAACGACATGAGCGAGGTCAACATTGATGCCAAGTTAATCAAAGGCGGCATGGCCGCTTTGAGCCGAACCGAAGAAAAACTGGTGGAGATGCAAAACGGTTGCATTTGCTGTACCTTGCGCGAAGACTTGCTGATCGAAGTAGCACGCTTGGCCAAAGCCGGCAAGTTTGATTATCTGCTGATCGAATCTACGGGGATTTCCGAACCGCTTCCTGTGGCAGAGACATTCACCTTTGCCGATGAAACGGGGAAATCGCTCAGCGATGTGGCCAAGTTGGATTGTATGGTTACGGTGGTCGATGCGTTCAATTTCTTGCATGATTATCAGGAAGCTGTCGATCTTCGAGAGCGCGGGATCGGATTGAATGAGGAAGATGACCGCACCATCTCCGATTTGTTGATTGATCAAGTCGAATTTGCCAACGTGTTAGTCCTCAACAAGACGGATTTACTCGAACCCAGCGAATTAGATCGCTTGGAAGCCCTCTTACAGCGGTTGAATCCCGAGGCAAAAATACTTCGCTCGCAGTTCGGTCGAGTGGACTTGGCGGAGATTCTCGACACGGGGCGATTCGATTTTGAGAAGGCGTCCCAGGCTCCTGGTTGGCTGAAGGAAGCTCGCGGGGAGCATGTGCCGGAGTCGGTGGAATACGGAATTAGCAGCTTTGTCTTCGAGGCACGTCGGCCCTTTCATCCGCAGCGGTTCCGGGAGTTTCTCGAAAGTTCGTGGAATGGGGTCGTGCGTTCCAAAGGATTTTTCTGGTTGGCTTCTCGTCCCGAGGTGTTCGGTTCGTGGTCGCAAGCCGGTGGTGCCTGTCGGATCGAGCCGGGGGGGTATTGGTGGGCCGCGGTTCCTCCCGAGGATTGGCCGCAAGAGGCCGAGGAACGGCAAGCGATTATGCAACAGTGGCAGGAACCGTTCGGTGATCGGATGCAGCAACTGGTGTTTATCGGCGTGAAGATGGATGAAGCCGATCTACGCCAACGGCTCCAAGATTGTTTGTTGACCGATGCCGAGATGGCAGATGGGCAAGAGCAATGGTTGAAGTATCCTGATCCCTTCGGAGATTGGACGGTGCCGGAACCACATGCGGAGCATGCTTGAGAGCTATTGCGGAACTCCAAACTCCGAGCGTGCGGAAAAATCGCTCTAGTCAAATCACGGCGATTCTGGCAATATCCTCCGCAAGAAGCTAGACGATCCGGTAGTTCCCAGCGCAAGGACGCGCATGAACCTGCTACAGAAGCCTTCCCTTCGGCCGTTGATCTGGATGCCACGAGGTTATTCTCGTGTTCGACGACGGCCTTTGATTTCGTGGCGTGCCTTGCTGGTAGGTGCAGGCTCATTTCTGCTGACTTTGGTGGGGTTGGAAGTCTATCGCGTCACTGCTGGCGGGAATGTGCATCGGTTGCTACCGCATCGAGTGTACCGTAGCGCTCAATTGTCGCCGGAATCACTGTATCAGTTGATCGAACAAAAGCAAATCAGGACCGTCATCAATCTCCGAGGGTGTTGTGAACCGGCACAGTGGTATAGCAATCAAGCGAAAGTGATTCATACTCTGGGAATCAGTCAAGAAGACATCACCTTATCGGCGAATCGATTGCCACCTCCGCAAGAACTGCGACGTTTGGTCGAGGTACTCGATCGTAGCGAAGCCCCGTTGTTGATCCATTGCCGGCAAGGCGCCGACCGTACCGGTCTGGTGTCGGCCATGATCTTGTTGCTGTACACCGATGCAAGTTATTGGCGTGCCCGTTGGGAATGCTCTCCCCGCACGGGGCACGTCGGCATTGGGCGAGCCGCGGCGATGGATCGCTTTTTTGCACTCTACGAAGAACATCTGGAGCGATTGCAAATACATCACTCCCCTGCGATTTTTCGCGATTGGCTGTTGCACGACTATTGTCCCGAGGACTGCCGCGGGGAACTCACTATATCCGACATTCCAAGTACCATTCGTGTTGGCCAGCCGCTCTTGCTCAACGTGCAGGCGAGGAATCGTTCCATTCGTACCTGGCAGTTTCGGCCCGGTACTGGGGCAGGGGTCCATGCACGTTATGTGATCTATGATCCGGCTACCCAGGAAGTTAAGATTCGTCGAGCCGGTCTATTCCACACTCAAGTCGCCCCCAACGAGTCGATTGCCATACCTCTGAGTTTCCCCCCGTTTCGTAAGCCAGGGAAGTACATCCTACATATAGATCTCATCGATGCGCAAGAGAATGCGTTCGCGCAGTTGGGGAATGAGCCGATATTGCGGGAGTTGAATGTTGTGGATGTTGATCCGTCCCAATGATTAGGGAAGAACCGATCCAGTTGCGGCTTGCTGTCTATGGAAGCATGGCAACGTTTCGGAATAGCGGATGGAAATACTTCTGGGTGAGGCTGAGCTGCTACCAGGTTTGAGGTTTTTGACATGCGTTTGCTTTCCGTGGTGATTCCGTTGAAGGATGAGCAAGACAACATAGAGATGCTATGCACACGATTGCGGGCATCTTTGGCTCCGATACCAGCATGGGAAGCGATTTTGGTCGATGATGGCAGTAGAGACGGCACGTTTCGCGAATTGGAGCGTCAAGCAGCAGTCGATGCCCGGTTAAAGGTAGTACGTTTACGGCGCAATTATGGGCAATCGGCAGCTTTGCAGGCAGGGATCGACGCCTCCAAGGGGGATATTGTCGCGACCATGGATGGAGATCTTCAGAACGATCCTCAAGATTTGCCGCGACTGTTGGCTAAACTCGACGAAGGATACGATGTCGTTTTGGGAGAGCGGGCCAAACGTCAGGACGGTTTGTTACTCCGAAAAATACCGAGTTGGTGGGGCAACTTCGTCATTCGCCAGGTGACCGGCGTCCGTTTCCGAGACTTTGGTTGCACGATCCGAGTGATGCGGCGGGAATTTGCCACCGGGTTGAATCTGTATGGGGAGATGCATCGATTCATCTCCGTGATCGCGGCCAAACTGGGGGCACGGATCACGCAAATTCCCGTGGGGCACCATGCTCGTGTTGCTGGGCGATCGAAATACACGTTGAGCCGGACTTTCCGGGTGATTTTGGATCTATTCACGGTACAATTCCTGCATGGCTACTTGACCCGCCCCATGCATTTTCTCGGCGGGACCGGTCTGGTACTATTTTTGGCAAGCCTGTTGACTCTCGGTGTCACCGGATACATGAAGCTCCAACATGCGGTCGATATGACGGGCAATCCCTTGCTGTTGCTCAGCGTGCTGTTGTTTCTGGTTGGTATGCAGTTTTTGTCCCTGGGGCTGTTGGGCGAAGTCTTGGCGCGAACATACTTTGAAAGCCAAGGACGCAAACCCTACACCATCCGTGAATCGCGAAACCTCGACGCATCGATCGATCGACAAGCCGCCTAAATGAGATGCCGGATCGGTATGCAAACCCCAAGCAAGTTAGGGGCTTATCGGCAATTGCTGCAAGGAAGGCAGGAAGGCATCCGAACGAGTTCCCTTGCTTCGGTGTTCCTATCGTGATCTGAGGGGATCTTTGCCCTCGACCGATATTCCGTCCGCGAATGTAGGCAGATCTTTGGGGGGAAGTGTTCCTGTCCACTGGAAAATCGTCCAGAGTTTCGCCATAATGACTTTATGAGCGAAATTCTTCCTATTGAGTTAAAATTTGACCGAGGTTCTCTGGTCGTGACGGGGGGGCATCCCGATCAATGGTCAGAGTTGCCCGGCTGCCGTATGGATCCACGCTCAGCAGTGGTTCGCGCTCAAGCACGTTTTTATCGATCGATCGTCGAAACCATTCGTGCCCGAAAATGGCCTTATCACGATCAGGCTCGCGACTATCAACCTGTGCGTTGGCAGATGCAGACGCAACGTTCACCGTTCCCCCATCAAACCGAAGCTGTCGAAACATGGTGGCGACACGGTGCGCGAGGAGTCGTGGTGTTGCCGACAGGAACGGGCAAGACCTTCACCGCGATGCTGGCCATTCAGAAAGCGGAACGCCCCACGTTGGTCGTCACGCCGACGATCGATTTGTTGCATCAGTGGTATGCGGAACTATCCAAAACTTTCGCCGTCTCCGTGGGCCTTATGGGCGGCGGGCATTACGAAATGCAACCGCTCACGGTGACCACTTATGACTCGGCATACATCCACTTTGAACGCTGGGGGAATAAGTTTGGCTTGCTCGTCTTCGATGAATGTCATCATCTCCCTGGCGAGACGTATCAGCAAGCGGCCACGGGGAGCATCGCTCCGTTTCGGCTCGGGTTGACGGCGACTCCCGAACGCTCGGATGGCGGTGAATTGGTGTATCCTGATCTGATTGGCCCGATTGTGTATCGTCGCGAGATTCGCGAGTTGTCGGGAGATTTTCTCGCAGAGTATCGCACGGAACGCATCTTTGTCGATCTGTCTGAACCAGAGCAACTGCGTTATCAGGAAGCTCGCGATATCTATCGTCAGTTCATTGCCGTGAACAACATTTCTCTGGGCGGACCTAATGATTGGCAGCGCTTCATCTACCTAGCGAGTCGATCAGCGGAGGGATGGGCCGCCCTGCGGGCGTATCGAGAATACAAACGACTCGAGCGTGCCGCGACTGCGAAGTTACAGAAACTCGAAGAACTGCTGCGGCAACATGCCCACGACCGAATCCTGATCTTCACGGCAGACAATGCCACCGTCTACCAAATTGCCCGACAATTCCTCGTCCCGGCGATCACCCATCAGACCAAAGCCAAGGAACGCAAAAAAATCTTAGAGCGATTCCATGCGGGAGAATATTCGATCTTGGTTACCAGCCAAGTGCTCAATGAAGGGGTGGATGTTCCAGCAGCGAGCGTAGGCATCGTCCTTTCTGGGACGGGAAGTATTCGTGAAAATGTCCAGCGGCTCGGCCGACTGCTGCGCAAACACAAGGACAAACAGGCGATTCTTTACGAAATCATCGCTCGCAACACCGCCGAGGAATTCACCAGCGAACGCCGACGGCAACATCACGCCTTCCAGTAATCGGAGCGGTCGATACCTTCCAGATGGCTCCGGGGAAGGTGAACCCGAGTGAACCCAAGCGAACCAATGCGGTGCGACCCGAATTCAATTGGAGCAACCGGAGTTGACGGAACGAACCGGAGCAAGCCGGAGCAAACCGAAGCGAAGGATTCCCAGCGATGTGCTACACTCCATTCACGCGGCGAAACACTTCCTAGGGAGCGTGTCGAATCATGTCTGCCATTCGGAGCATTCCGTGGACGCTCGTCATCTCGATTGCGTTGACCACCGGGATTTTTTCCCAGAGTCCACCTCGTGCGACCAACCCGACCAATCCGCCACGTTCGGCCAATCCTCCCCCACGTCTGGAAGCGGTTGCAGAAACGCAATTATTGATGGACGGCCTAGCCCGTCCGAACTTCGGTGGCTTGCGAAAAATTTTGAGCGACAAACCGAGCGAAATCGATGCTTGGAAATTCGCTCGGGGGCAAGCCTTGCTCATTGCGGAAACGGGTAATTTGCTAATGCTTCGGCCACCGCGGGGCGCAGGGCAGGATACCTGGATGGCGCGTTCGACGGAACTCCGCGAGGCGGCTTATCGCTTAGCACGATCGTTGGCGGCTCAAGATTACCTCCGCAGTCGAGCAGGGTTGGTGGAAGTCGCCAATAGTTGCAATCGATGTCATCAATCTTTCCGGGTGCCTGTTCGCGTCTCTCCGCTGCCGGATGCCGAACCGTAATCGTCGGTAAAAACGGTTCAATTTCCCCCCTCGACGTGGGCGATAAATCCTATTGTGCGAGAATCCGTTTGCGGGGAGGGGGACGATGAATACCAACGATCGAATTCCCGACGCGGTCGAGTCGATGCCGGAAAGTGCGGATGCCGAAGCGACCGTCACCTATCTCCCCGCTCCCGATCTTAGCCAAAGTGAATGGGAAACGCTGCAGATGATGGCTTCGGCCATCATCGCCCAACAGACGGCTTTGATCGAAGAAGAGGCCCACCTGCAACAACGCAGTGCCGCTCTGGAACAGCAAGAACGGCAACTGGCCGATCATCTGGACGAGCGACGCCATCAATTGGTCGAACTGCAAGAGCAACTTCGCGAAGCGCGGGTGCGATTGCGTCAGGAACGCGAACAGTTCGAGGCGGAACGGCAGAAGCATTTGGCAGAGGCACTCCAACTGAAAAAACAAGCCGAGGCCGAGGCGAAAGAGGTACGTCAGGAACGGCAACGGCTGTGGACGTTACGCAAAAAATTCCTGACGCGTTGGAAAAAACATTGGGCCGACCAACGCCGACATGCGGAACACGAACGCAAGACCGTCGAAGCCATTCGGGGGGAATTGCTAGCCGAACGCCAACGCATCGAGGAGGCACGCAGACGCTTCCATGGTGCTGCGGAGTTGGAAAAACGTCAACTGCAACAACAACGCGAGCAACTGACACAAGAGCAACAAACGCATCGAGAAACCGTTGCCCGGCAGACGGCGGAATTGCGGAAGCAGCACCAAGAACTTACCCTGCAACAGACGCAGTGGAAACAACTTCGCGAAACTGTCTTGGCAGAAGTCGAAGTTTTGCAAAAACGGGTCAATGCTTTGCGAGCCGAGTCGGAAGGTCTGGAAACGCGGATCGTTCACTCGCGTCAGGTGCTGAATATTTTGCAGAAAGATCGTAAAAAGCTGGAACAGGCAGCCAAATCCGTCGTGGAGTCCCACCCGACGGGGCCGACTAAGATTGCTCTGTCGGGAGATTCGATCCCCATGCCTCCGGCGGATCTTGACATCGGTTTCGATTGGCAGCTTTACGAATATCACCTGCGGCAATCGACCGAAGAATTGCAACGACGGGAACAAGAATTGATCCAGATCTCGGCGCAACTGGAAGATCAACGACTAGCTTTGGCACAACAGGTTGCCGAATTGGCCGAAGCCAAACAACGGTTCACCCAAGAACAGTCCAACTATGCTGCTGAGTTGCAGACGTTGGCACTCCACACCGAGCAACGAGAGGCCGATTTGCTAGCTCGGTCGCGTTGGCTGCAAGAGCAAGAAGAACGCTTGCGCAGCGAAGCCGACTCGATCCGGCAGCAGCGCTCGCAACTGGAGGCGTGGCAGGCTCGCTTGACCATTCACGAGGTCGGTTGGCAAGGCGAACGAGACCGAGAGTGGATTGCCTTGGAACAACGTCGCGAACGCTTGGCCGATCAGGAAAATCGTCTCGCCGAGATGTGCCAGGAATGGGCAAAACAACGGACCGCCGAAGTCGCTCAACTACGCGAAGAATTGGCTCGGTTCGTCGAGGTGCGTGAAAATTGGGCCAAGCGTTTGAGCGAACATGAGGAAGCCGAGTTTCAATTGCAACAAGAAAGAAAGAAACTCACGGAGCAGATGATTGCCTTGGAACGGGCACGTCAGGAGTTTCTCAGCCAAGTCGAAGACCCGACCGCGATCGCCAAGAAGATCGAACGACTCGAACGACGTTTAGGAGCGTCCCAAGCTCGCTTGGAAGCGGAATATCACCAACGTCGTACCGCTCTGCTGGAAGAGTCGGCTTGGATTCAGAATCGCTTTCGGGAATTGTCGGCGGAATGGACACACTTGGCCAGTCAGCAGCAGGAGGTGCAGTCCATGCGTCAGGAACTCGAACGGATGCAGCTAGTCCAGCAGAGGGAAGCGAGCCAACTGCGAGAACAGCAAGCCATTTGGGAAGCTCAGCGCAGCCGTTACGAGCAAGAGTTGCTGGAGTTGCGGGACGAAATCGAGCGACTTGCCGGGGTAATGATGCTGGAAACGCTACAGCCGCTCTCCCTCCCAACTTCCCTACCGCGAGCGGCGTAGCTTGCTCGTTGGCCGGGATATTTCCAACGTGAGGCAAGCGGAGCAACAATCTCTCCCCATGCTCCGCTTCCTTGCAAGATGACGAAGAATCGCATCGTGGTGGGGTTATTTCTTAGCGGCTTCAGCCATCAATCTCGCCACTTCTTCATCAACGCTCGCACTGGTTGCCATCGCGCCATATTTGTCTTCGAGGCTCTTGGGACCTTGCGCGGTGCGTGCCATTTCCTCGAGGGCTTCCGCTTCGGTTTCCGTGGCATCGACGGCTTTTTGTAGATCGTCGAGTTGAGCCAACGGGCCGCTTCCGCCGAAACTCGATGCCGCCTGAGCGAGTTCTTTGCGTACTTTCGCCCCTTCATGCCGAGCGACCAGTTGAGCGTAGTTGGATTTGGCCGACGCTACCTTGGCGATCGCGGTTTGAATCTGTTGCCGCAGTTGGCGCAGGATCGCCTCGTTGGCATCGTACTGTTTCTGTTTTTCCAGCAGAACCTTTTCGGCTTGTTGCTTGGCTTCAACGGCTTGGGCCACGTCTGCGGAATTTCCGGCGGAAGCGGCTTTGCGAGCGATGGACAACCATTTTTCGACCTCGGCTTTTTGAGCTTGAATCTCGCGGTCGAGTTGTTTGTTGACGGCCATGAACTTGGCAACTTTAGCCTGAAATTCTTGCACCCGGCGTTCGCTATCTTCGATGGCAAATTTGCCGTCGCGGATCGGGTCGGCGAGTTTCTCGGCGGCTTCGTCTCTCTTGCCGCGAAGCCAATTTCCGATCGCTTTCAACAAGCTGGGCATGGGGGGATCTCCTTAAAAGCTCACATCAAAGGCCTTCAGGACATTCCGGCTATCGACAAGAGCGGCGACTAAACTCCGCAGCGACGCTCCGAGTTCGGCGGAGGACAGATCGCCCATCGGTAAAGTGTCGATCAAGACAATCGGCCAGTCCGCTTCGTCCTCCAAGGCAGGATCGTCGTTGGAAGAAATCAGTGCATACGCATACGGAGCGATCCGGCTGTTGGCATCGAGGGCAGCGATGGTAAAGGCCGCGATTTTCGCTTCGGGAATGTCGCCGAGTTTGGCAATCGGACAGGTCACCTGAAAATGCCCGCCGGATTCACAATGGGTGATGATGGCCGTGAACGGTTGGTTTAGCCCACCGACTTTCACGACGACCGAGTTGGCTCCCAGACTGGCCTCGTAGCCGAGAAAGTGCAAGGCTTCGAGCACTTCCGAGAGTGTGCGGATATTGTCCATCGATAGAGTCTCCATGCGAACAAGTTGGCTTAGGAGGAAATCAGTTCCACATCTTGGGGACCGACATTGGCTCCCTGAAGCATAACGACCCCCCCCTCCCGCGAACGACGGGCAGCAGCTTGTTCGATCGCGCGGGCTTGTTCCTCGGTGCGAACTCCGGTGAAGTCGGAAAGGACGACGCCACCAATTTCCAAAATCATCAATTCGGGATTTTCACATGCTTCCTCGGCTCGGTACTCAAGTATTCCCGCGAATTGGACTGCCGGCAATCCCTGAGGCTGCGGTGATTCGCTGAGGGTGCCGAAAAGCAATCCTTGCGGTTTCAGCCGATAGTGGATACGTCGGCCATCGTCGAGAGTTTGCTCGATTTCCGCCGTGAATGCCAGATCACCTGGTTGAAAGTGGCGTTCGTCAGGCGGTGCTTGAAACAACCAGCGAACCCCGCGATCGAGCAGATCGGCACGACTCCCCGGCTGAAAATCTGCAGGCACAAACATCACGCGAAGATCAAATGCCGCATCGACTTTCTTGACCAACAGATACCACACTTCTTCCGCGTCACGCAGGGGCACCCCTTCCAATTCACACAGATGCCATTCCAGCAAGTGATTGCGTTCGACGATCTTTTGGACGCGACGAACGATCAGATCTGCTCCCAAAGTGAAATCCTTGTGCCGTTCTTCCAAAAGCAATTCCAAGGTTTGCTGATCCTTCAGAAGGATGTGATCCCCGGGTTGAATGTGATCCCAATGTCCCACCTCGTTTTTGCTCGTAATCGGGCGTGGTGGTCGCGGATTGCTGTTGCTGGAGGTGGAGGGAGGTTCGGACCTCGTTCCGGTGGTCCCCGGGTTCTTCAGGCTCGATGAATAACGATAGACGATCCAACCGATTACCACCACCGCAGCTAGGATCAACAATAACCAGAAAATCGTCATCCCATCCCCGTTAGAAGAAGTGCCGGAAGTGATGTAGGTGCTTCCCGAGGGATCGTAGCCATAGCGATACATGTAGCGATCGCGCATGACGGAGTCAGCCAAAACATCGTATAAGACCCACCGTTTCAGGGAATCGTCATAATAATAGTACCCACCGACGCCATTCTCGGTACGATAGCGAACCGGTGCCGATTGGTCGCGGATCGTGACCGACGACGGCACATACTCGGGGCGCGTCTTCGGCTCTTGCGGAAAAGTCGTCGGAAATTGCTGGCCGTATTTCGCCCGAAAATCTTGGATCGCAGCTTCGCGGGCCTCTTGCAGACCACCGTAGCGACTGGATCGGCCAAAACTGTTGGAGAGGACCGCTTTGCGATATGCTGCCTCATCGGCTGCCGAGGCTTGACTCGGACGCGGAGCCGAAAACGCCGGACTAAT
>CALEEC010000105.1 GCA_937949245.1 uncultured Gemmataceae bacterium
GGATTCATCCAGCCACTTAGACGGGTTGGAGCTATAGCCTAGTCTGTCGCTGGCATTCGGAAAGCCCGCGTCTCCGAAAACTCCCAGGCGAGCCGAGAACGTCCGTGACCGGAGGTATTGGAACCCTCCGAAGACGCGAGAAGCCACCCGACGACCGGCGTCGTCGGCTCCAAGGATTGTTGCGCGGTGACAGGAGCCGCGGCCGCCAGTCCGCGGGTATTTCAGAGACACCCGACGACTGGTTGAAAACACACCCGACGACTGGGTCGTCGGCTCCAGACAAACCGGCGACGTCCGTCGTCGGAGTTGCAATCGCTCTGCCAAAACGTATGGGAAAAGCGGCCAAGAAGTGAACGTGACTCTTGTCAATGGTGTCAGGAATTCCGAAGATGGCGACAAAGGGCGAGTGGTGGAATGGCAGACACTGAGGACTTAAAATCCTCTGCGGGGCAACCTGCGTGCGGGTTCGAATCCCGCCTCGCCCAATACTCTGTCTTTCACTAAGCTGCCCTGAGTCGCATCGAATGGCGTATGGCTTAAAGTTTTGTGTGGACCGTACTTGACTCGTCTATCGCTTGGAAATCCGACGTTTTGTGGACAGAACCGCCCTTTTGAAAGGGTTTCGTGGACATGCTCCATTCCCTCGAAGAGATTTTGTGGACATGTTGACGCTACGGCGGGCTAATGCATGTCCCGTCCCTTAGAAGAACCAAGCATTTTCTGGCCCGATCCACAGCGCGATAGGATGACCGAAAAGCTAGCTCGAGTTCCCACAGGGTCTGCGATGGACTACCCCACTTTGCGCGAGTGGATCGACGCCGAACCGTTCGAGCCGTTCCAACTGATGATGACCGACGGCCGAGCGTTCGAGATTACGCACCCGAACCTCATCTGGCTGGCACAGAACAACGTATTCGTGGGACTACCAGACAACCCGGAGGAACCCGTGGGGCCGGCGCGTGCACGTCATTGCGCCTTGGCGATGATCCACATCGTTCGCATCGAACCACTGACTGCTGTTCCAACTCCACCATGGCTCTGAGCACCACGGTCTTTAGCAATCCTCCATCCCCAAGCCGACGTTTGAGCCTTCGTCGAGGGGGGAACCACGGGGAATCGCGACGACCTGGCCAACGCGTTGACCGACACCCGCCGGTTCGTGACTGCGCTTCAGGATCGCTACCGCGCAGACGTGCCGGTTTGGTTCAGTGGCTCGAAAGGCTTCCACATCGCCGTCGAACTCGCTCACGAACCGCCGCCAGACGTGGGTTTCTATGCCGTGGCGCGAGCGTTCACTGAATCTTTGGTGCAGCGTAGCTGCCCGCGTCGAGATCGACTTGCAATTTACGCCGTGAATCACAGCGTGCGGTTGCCGAATCCCCGGCCGCCGAAGACCGGGCTGTTCCGACGTCGATTCGGGCATCTCGAGGTGCGACCGGGCCGACTGATCTTATCGGGCAGCGCGCCGGGTTCGGGCAAGACGGCCACGTTGCTGCAAATCGGAGTCGAGTTGCTGCGGGCGAACCCGGCCGCTGCGCTGCGCGTGGCGAATGTCGACTCGAAGCCGCTCGAATCGAACGTCAGTCGTCGCGTTGCAGCAAGCGGCGTAGGGAACGGACGCGATTCAGGTCGACATCCGCCGGTTCGTGTTCCAACAGGTAGTCGACGTCCTCCAATGCCTCGGCCTTGCGTCCTTTCTGGTAGCGGAGGACGGCACGCAGGAAGCGATCGGGGCCAGAATCGGGGGCCACGAGCAACAGGCCGTCGAGATAGCGTAAACCGGCGTTCACGTCCTGTTCGCGTTGGGCCACCCCCAGTAGATTGCGGAACATCCGCCCCAGGATGGCTTTCTTGCTCATCGGCGTGACAAACTCGTCGCGGAACTCTCCTACCGATTGCTCGGCCAACTGTTTCGCCTTGTCGAAGCTGAGTACCTCTCCCCCCTCGAAGACGTCGATCAACATCGACTCGGTTTTTTTCTGGGGGAAGTCTTGGCGAACCAGGACGTGCCCAGGAAAGCCCACGCACGCCAACTCCAGGCCGATCGAACGCCCTAGTTCGACGTACAACAGGCTTAAGGTGATCGGCAAGCCTTCCCGATCGTCGATTACTTCGTTCAGGTAACTGTTGGAGCGATTGTAATAGTCGCCGCGTGCCCCATGAAAGCCGCGTTCCTCGAAGAAGAAGCGATTCAGGGCTTGGCGTTTCTGGGGGACGTCGGCCGATGAGGGCAGCATCGCTCGCAATTGCCGGGCCATCTTGACGACTTCGGCTTGATAAGCATCTATGTCGAGATCTTCGTTGTCCAATTGAGCCAACAGCAAGACGCAGCGGAGCAAATCGATGTTGGCTTCGGGCTTGGCCAACTCTTGGGCCAACTCGGCGTAAACGCGGTTCTGATGCACCTGCGTGGCGAGGTCTTTGAGCCGTTGGGCTTCGCGTTCCAGTTCGCGGGCTTTCTCGCGCAGCACCAGCGGCGCTTTGGCCGCGGCCCAATCGCGAACTTGGCTCGGATCGTTGGCCCGGGCCAAGATTTGCTTGCGTTCCTCCGCCGTGGGGGCTGTCTCGGGCAATTGTTTGCCCAGGCGAAATTGCTTGAACTCCGCGGCCGTGTCACGGAACTTCACCAAGCCGACCTTGCCGGCCGTGCGTGCTTGATCCTCCGATTCAATCACTAAATGATCGTTGACGTAACAGCGGATACGTTCCTTCTCAACACGGACTTTCAGCGTGTTCCATTCGCCCGGCCGATAGTGCGGCGATGGCACCTGCTGCAAAATCCGCCAAGACAGCACATCGGGACCGTCGAAACTGGTCAGCCTTAGGGAACCACTGCTGGGGTAAAAGCCGTAGTGCCGATTCTCGGCATCGTGATGAAAGGCCAAGCCCGCTGCTCCGCGTTCGTCGTCGAGTTTGACCATCACGCTCAATTCGTAAGGAAGTTCCGGCGGATCGATTTGCCGAATACAAGCCGAACGCCCCCCGAAGCCACTGCCGACCCCTTCGACCAAGATGCGCCCCGCCCGTTGGGTCCAACGACTGCCGAACAGCGGTTTCCATTCCTCGGGATCGAGGGCACCAATGGTCAGCCAACGGTTCATCGGCACCGGATTGGGCTTACGCAACAGCGATTGCAGATCGTTGATCGGGGCGGCAAAGCCGAGGTTGTCGGTAATTGCCGATTTCATGGTGAGAATGCCACGCACTCGGCCGCGCAGATCGACCAACGGTCCGCCGGAGTTCCCTGGTTCCAACGGGATCGCCAGTTGAATCATCGAGCGTCCTTCGATCTCGCGTCGGCCCGAAACTACACCGCTGACCACCGAATGCTTCAACCCTTGCGGATTGCCCAAGGCGACTACCGCTTCGCCCTCACGCAACGTTTCGGAGTCGCCCAACGGCAGCGGGGGCAATCCCTTGGCATCGATCTGCACAATGGCCAGGTCACGTTTGCGATCGGTAGCGTAAACTCGGGTCACTTCATGCTTCTTGCCGTCGGCGGTTTCGACGGTAATCGCTCGGCCTTCGCCGATAACGTGGAAGTTGGTGGCAATCAAGCCGTCGGCCGTCAGCACGAAACCGGTCCCTAGCCCTTCCCGTCGACCATCGCGACCGCGAACAGTGATGACCGTCAGCGAGGCTTTGCACTGCTGGGCGATCTGCTCGACGGTGCGGAGCGGTGGTTCTGCAACAGGAGTGGGAACTTCGGCCAAGCATAGCAGTAGGCAACAGGTCGATAGGAACATGACGCTAGGCTCCGAACGCGCGGCAGGAAGACCTCCCCTATTGTACACGCCAGCCACAAGAAAACTACCTTCCGGCCACAGCGAGGTCCGCTTCCGCGCATCTGCCCCGGACCACCTGCTTGCGAGGTCAGCTTGGGCGAAGATGCTTACGCATCGCACTGCGCGATGAGGCAGTACTACGGGCAGCCTGTTTCAAGTGCCAACCCTAGCGCATCTGTTACCGATATTGGCTCCGGTGCGGGGCGAGCATCACGGTGGGCTGGGAGGCATACGTTCATCGACCCCCAACCATTGGGCGACGGCATTGGCCAACTCGCGGCGTAGTCGCGTCGCGTTGCCTTTGCCTTCGGGATGCACGCGACTGGTCAACAGAATCCAGGCGCACTGATGTTTGGGTGCGATCCATAGCGAAGTGCCGGTGAAGCCGGTGTGGCCGAAACTTTCCCCGGGGGCGAAGCGATCTCCTCGCGGGGAACTGAAAGCGGTATCGACATCCCAACCGCGAGCGCGTTTGCCTCCCGGCACGGCAATCGGTTCGAGAAATCGGCGGACAGTATCGGCCTGCAACAGGCGCACGCCGTCGAGTTCGCCCTGGCGCAGCAGCATACGGGCAAAGCGGGCCAAGTCGTCAGCAGAGCCGAACAGCCCAGCATGGCCGGCCACTCCGCCCAAGGCACGGGCACGCGGATCATGGACTTCGCCGATCAACCAACGGTCGCCGATGCGCGTGGTCGGCACGCAGCGGGACCGACGTTCGCCATCGGGAAGATAGCCCGTCGCGGTCATTTTCAGCGGTTGAAACAAGTTTTCCGCCACGAAACGCTCGAGGGGCATTTTCGCTTGCCGTTCGACCAGTTCGCCTAAAACCACGAAGCCTACGTCGCTGTAGCGGAATCGGTTACCAACAGGGGCTTCCAGTTTCAACTCGGCGATGCGTTGCAGCGCTGCCGCTTTGCCCCATTGGTAGTCGGCCAAGGGATTGTCGGCCGTTAAGCCGCTGGTGTGCAGCAGCAGATGGTCGATGGTGATTTTGTCCTTGCCCTGGGCAGCAAACGCGGGCCAATATTTGGCTACCGGATCTTCCAAACGCAATTGACCGCGTTCGACCAGAAGCATCACTGCCGTAGCCGTGGCAATCGGCTTGGTGAGCGAGGCCAAGTCGAAAATAGCATCGACGGTTAAATCGTTCTTTTCGGGTCGCAGCGAACGCGCACCGAAAGCACGACGGTAGACGACCGTATCGCGATGCACGATCAGCACGACGGCCCCGGGAACCTCGCCGCGATCGATAGCCGATTGCACGACCGAGGCAATCGCCGACAGTCCCTGTGGTGACTGGGTCTGGGCCCAAGCCGACGACGCTCCGGGTGCCCCCCCTAGTCCCACGAACATGAGCATGGCCATCCCGGCCGACTCTAGCGCCCATCGGCAACCCCATGTCATATCGATGCACCTCAACTCCAAAAATCCTCCAGCGCATGGCCAGAAGGCAAGATGAACCATATTACCATCCCCATGAGCGTAATATTGCCGATCGGAAGGGGGTGTGTTCGCCATGACACGCTGGGCCACGACGCTGCTGCTAGTTGGGTTCACTCCGCTGGTCGCGGGGGCACACAGTTTAGGAGTCGAGGTCAAACAGCAAGGCCAACAGGTCTACCTCGAAGCCTACTTTGATAACGACACCCCGGGCGAAAACGCTCTGGTGATGGTCACCGACGCCGCAGGGCAAGCGATCGCTCAGGGCCAGACGGATGAAAAGGGAGTCTGGTCGTTTCCGCCTCTTGCACCTGGGACGTATCACGTCGTGGTCAAGGTGATCGGCCATCGAGCGCAAACGACCTTCACCATAGCCGCGCCCGTCTCGGTAGAAACGCCAACGACGGTATCGCAAGGCACCTCTCGTGCGAGTTCCACCGGGCCGATCCGTTGGTTATTGGTCGGCCTCGGCCTAGTGGTGATTGCCATGCTGACCTTTTCGGCACGCTACCTCAGCCGAGCCAAAGCTAACACCGCGTGAATGCCGCGTCATGGAAGTTCGGCAAACCACACACGCTGCCGTGCCGTGTGGGGAGCGCTAAGTAACACGGCCGATTCACTCGGCTCCGCCGCTTCCGCCGATCGCGTACAGATAGTTGAAGCCCCGCAGATACAACCTTCCTCCCGCGAACGCCGGCGAGGCCGAGATTTCGTCCTTCAACCGATTGGTCGCTAATTTCTCGAAGGTCTTGCCGGCTTTGACGACCGTGGTGGTGCCATCGCGGGCCACGATGTAGATCTTGCCGTCGGCATACACGGGCGAAGCGCGATAGCGGGCATCATGAGTGCGTTGCGCGTAATACTCCTTGCCGGTCTTGGCATCCAGGCAGATCAACGTGCCATTTTCGCGGCACAGATAGACCAAACCATCATACGACAACGGCGAAGGAACATCCGGCGTTCCCTTGGTCATGCGCCAGAGTTCATATTCGCTGCCAATGCCGACTTTGCCTTTGGCCGTGGGTTTAAGCCCCACGACAGGACCACTTTTGGCACTGGGCACCACAATCAATTCCGGCGTGACCAAGGGGGAAGCGACGAAACGCAGCGTCGGATTGTATTTTGTCTTGGGGTTCAGATCGCCGACACGCCAGATTTCGCTCCCATCCTCCAGCGAATGGGCCGTGGCGTAGTCGTTGCCATGAACCACTAGGTAGGCATCTTTGCCGTTGGTCCACATCATTGCCGAGGCATACGAGTGTTCGCATTCATCGCGGCCATCGCTTTCGCGTTTGACTTTCCAGATTTCCTTGCCGGTCGCTTTGTCGAGGGCAATCACCCAAGCTCCGCCGGAATGGATCAGTTGCAAATACAAGCGATCGCGGAACAGCACCGGCGTGCTGTGCATGCCGAATTGGATACGGAATTTGCCGTAGCGTTTCTGAGCATTGAAGTGCCAAACCTCTTGGCCGTCGAGGGTGAAGCACTTGAAGTCACCCAGGCCCGAGAAGACCCAGACATGTTTGCCATCGGTGCTCGGAGTCGGCGACGCGGGATTCCCTTCGTCGCCTCGGGCACGGCCTCCACCTCCGCCTTTGCTGACGAGCCGTCGCCATAGTTCTTTCCCCTCGGTGCTGATGCACAACAGCACGATGTCTTTGCCGTCTTCGCTCAACACGAAGATGCGATCTTCCCAAATGATGGGGGTGGCTCCGCCCATGCCGGGGAGCTTCACTTTCCAGATAATGTTGGTCGAATCGTTCCAGGTAGTGGGGGTGTTTTTGGCGGTCGAGACGCCGTCGTTGTTCGGGCCACGCCATTGGGGCCAATTGTCGGCCGACACCGAGCCGACCCCGCCGATACTGGCCAACAGCGTCAGAATCCCCCAGAAGCGATTGCAGCAGATCACGTCGATGGAACCTCACTACAAGAAGCGGGTAATAGGGCAAGGAGTCCCCAGGTAGGTTGAATGTTTGTGTTGTACCCGAAGCAGATGCCACACGCGAAGGAAAAATGCTTAAATCATTCGCAGGGCGAAAGAGGACCACGAACACTACGGATACCGTTGACAGCTTTTGTGGGTCAGCCATTGCCCGGCCATTGGCCGTGCAAACGTTCGTTCAACAGCAACCGAGCGGAACGCCAGCGACGTTTGACAGTACGCTCGGAGACGCCCAAAATCTCGGCCGCCTCGGCTTGCGACAAATCTTTGTAGAACAGCAGATCGACGATTTGCCGTTCCTCTTCGGGCAATCGTTGGACTTCCTCATGGAAAGCAGCCCAGGCTTCGAGGGTGTCGTTCTCCGACACGGACTCCGCGGCCAGAGCTTCGATCCCTTTGCCTTCAGGATCTTCCCCCGGACGCACTTCGACCGAGGCGTGATGGGCCCCTTGGGCTTCGGGGCCAAAATGCTTCCGGGCCAGATCGATCAATTCCCGGCGAATCAGCGATGCCGAGAAGTTCATGAAATCGGCGACCGTCGGCGGATGCACCTCTTGCAAAGCCCGATGCAAACGTAGTAGGGAGTTTTGCAATACGTCGTCGGTCTGTTCCCAACGGCGTAGATGCGGATAATGATGGAGCATACGTTGGGCCAAACGGTGAAGCCGATCGCAGGCGAATTCCAACAGCCGCTCTCGCGATTGCGGATCGCCTGCTTGAAGTTGGTTCAGCCACAGTTGCAATTGGGCAGAGGTCGATTCCATGCAGTTTGGCTCCGCTGACGCGCCTTGGGAGACCGAGCATCCGAACGAGTGCGCCAGACTCTTCGGCCGAGGTTGTAAGGCTTTGTGCCGATTGTAGCAACTTCGCCGCCGACATCGATCGATAGACGCGTTCGATCCGACAACGGACGTCGTCTGCTGCTGAGAAGAGCCGCAGACGCCAGTCCGCGGGTGTTGCAGAGACAACCGACGACGACGCGAGAAAACACCCGAAGACTCGCGTCGTCGGCTCCAGGAGTTAGAGCCGCGGCAGTCGCGATTGACAGGTTACGTGGGTTGCGTAAAATTTCAGCACCCTTGATCTGCCCACTAACGAATTTTGCAACCACGCACGAAAGTCGAGTTAACGTGGCTTCTCCTGAGTCTTCCGAACCTGTTACCCGCTCTGAGTCGGCCGCTGCGGGGCATCCCTCCGCGGTGGAAAGCCGATTGGAGAAATTGCGCCGCATCGAAGCCCTCGGTGTCGATCCGTGGGGCGGACGATTCGATCATCATATCCCGATTGCCGAGGTGCTGAAACGTCCTTGCGTCACCTTCGATGAAAACCCTAACGAACAGGTGCGGGTCGCAGGCCGAATCACGCTGCGCCGCGATCAGGGGAAATTGCATTGGCTGCAACTGCGGGATCAGACCGGCGACGTGCAGATCATGATCTCGCAGCGGAACATCGACGAACTGGGTTGGAACTTGGCCCAACTGCTCGACTTGGGCGATTTAATCGGTGTCGATGGCACTTTTGGCAAGACTCGCAAAGGCGAACCGACCATTCGCGCGGAAAAACTGACCTTCTTGGCCAAATCGCTCGAACCGCATCCCGAAAAGTATCATGGGATGCAAGACATCGAATATCGCTTACGCCATCGCTACTTGGATCTGGTCTATACCCCCGAAACCCTGCAACGGACCAAGCAACGGATCGTGATTCTCCGCACGATCCGCCGTTTCTTAGACGACCGCGGCTTCCATGAAGTAGAGACGCCGACCCTGCATGCGATTGCCGGTGGAGCAGCGGCCCGGCCGTTCATCACGCATCATAATGCCTTAGACATCGACCTGTTTTTACGCATCGCTCTCGAATTGCATCTGAAGCGACTCCTGGTCGGTGGCTTGGAACGTGTCTACGAATTGGGCCGGGTGTTCCGCAACGAAGGGATCAGCTTGAAGCACAATCCCGAATTCACCATGCTGGAACTG
>CALEEC010000106.1 GCA_937949245.1 uncultured Gemmataceae bacterium
CGTGGATCGGCGATTCGTCGACATTCGGATGCATGCCTACCGGCGTGCAGTTGATCAGAATGTCGGCATCGGCTTGGTGCCGGGCGACCCATTCGTAGCATTTGCCACCGACTTCCTCGGCCAGTCGGGCAGCGCGGTCGGTGGTTCGGCTGGCCAGGGCAATGCGAACCCCACGACGATGCAACGCGTAGACCACCGCTCGGGCCACCCCACCTGCACCGAGAATCAAGGCCGACATCTGTTCCAACGGCGGAGCTTTCGCGTCCTTGCGGGCAGCCAGTCCGACTAAGAGCGAATCCAAAGCGGCGGAATAGTCGGTGTTCAGCGCTCGGAAGCCCCCTTCGGGCAACCGGAGCAGCGTGTTGGCCGCGCCGCTGATGCGGACGGTATCATCGGCTTGCTGGGCCAATTGGGCCGCGGCTTCTTTATGCGGGATCGTCACACTGTAACCGCTGACCGGCACCATGTCGAAGGCTTGCAAGGTCGCCGGGAGTTGGCCCCGCGGCACACGAAACGGTAGATAGATCGCGTTGATCTGCTTGGCCCGGAACGCTTTGTTGTGCAGCAACGGACTGAAGCTGTGGCCGACCGGATCTCCCACGACACCGAAGACTTTGGTGTCCGGCCCGATCGACTCGACATGGTAAATGTTCCGCAGGTCGTCGAACGAAGGCAACCCCGGAGCGACGCCGCGTTCCTTGTTGAAGGCAGCGTACACAAACGGAGCGCCATACTTCAACGAAAGAAAGCGGCTGGGCAACCCCATCTCCCCCATGCAGTGAGCCACCGTAGGCCGTTTGGCCGACTGCAACAATTTCAGCACGCGGACGTTGTCCAACTGGCTCTGGGCGGTGACGGCAATTTTCAGCACGTCGGCATCTTGCTGGCACATCTTTTCGTAGATGGCTTCGAGATCTTCGGGCGTTTCGTTGATGTTGTGGTAGCTGACGATGCGTTTGACCGTGCCAAAGCGACGAATTTCGTCGGCGATGTCGGTTTCCAGATCGACCCACTCGAAGCCTCCGGAGACGATGGCTTGGCGCAGCAGCATTTTGCGGGCTTCTTCGGTGCCGGGCCAACGTCCGCCGTCGCTGGGGCGCCGCACTGTGGCCACGGTCGGGCACCCCTTGAACGGCAGCAAACGCTTGAAGTCGACCGCTTTGGCCAGAAAGTCGAGCCGAAGTTCCATAAACTGCGCGCCGCGGCGTACCGCTTCCTGCATTTCGACCGCGACCATCTTATGCCGCGTTCGCCCCACCACGACGCATATGCGAGCGACCTCAAGCGACATCCGACCTTCTCCGCATCGGGAATTTCAGTGAATCTACACCCGCTCCCTCGTACCCCGCTCGGGCATCCCGCGGAGCTGCCCCCGTAGCTACAGCATCATCTGAGATATACTGTATCTTCCCAGCCCCCCACGGACAATGTTCGGCTCAAGCGGACGTAGCGTAGAACTGCTCCGCCGCAGCAACTCCCGCACCGGGTGCGATCGACACCCCTTGCTTGCGCAACACTTGTTCGATGGCCGCCAACACCAACAAGACATTGTTCGGCCGGGAATTGTAGCCCATCAGTCCGATACGCCAGACTTTGCCTTTGAAATCGCCCAAGCCGACGCCGATCTCGATGCCAAACTCCTGGAGCAATTGCTTGCGTCCGGCCAAATCATCGACCCCGGGTGGCAACAGAATCGCGTTCAACTGGGGCAACTGGTATCCTTCCTGGGCGGAGTATTTCAGCCCCATGGCCGTCAGACCGGCTTTCAAGGCTTGATGATTCCGCAGATGCCGTGCCCATCGGGCGGACAGACCTTCTTCCAACAACAGGCGTAGCCCCTCCCGCAACGCATAAACCATGGTGATCGGTGCTGTGTGATGATACGCCCGATCGCCTCCCCAATACTGCCGAATCATGGTCATGTCGAAGTACCAGCTTTGCACTTTGGTCTTGCGCTGGCTCATCGCTTCGACCGCGCGTTCCGAGAAACTGACGGGGGACAACCCCGGCGGACAACTCAGCCCCTTTTGCGAACAACTGTAAGCCGCGTCGATTTCCCAATCGTCTAAGGCGACCGGCACACATCCCAGCGAGGTGACACAGTCCGCGACCAACAGCGTGTCGAATTCGTGGCACAGTTGGCCCAGTCCTTGCAGCGGTTGGTAGGCTCCCGTCGAAGTCTCTGCATGAACGATGCCCAAGACTTTGGGCCGAACCGAACGCAGCGTGTCGCGGATGCGGTCGAAGTCGAAGACCTGCCCCCAAGGAACTTCCAAGACGGTCAGTTGCGCCCCACAACGGCCGGCCACGTCGATCATCCGGGTGCCGAAGTACCCCTTGCAACAGATGACCACGCGATCCCCTGGTTCGATCAGGTTGACCAACGTCGTTTCCATCCCGGCCATCCCCGTGGCACTGATGGGGAAGGTCAAGGTGTTCTTCGTCTGATAGGCTAAGCGGAGCATCTCCGCGGTTTCGGTCATGATCTGGAGAAACTGCGGATCGAGATGCCCCAACAACGGCGTAGCCATAGCCGACAGCACGCGCGGATGAGCGTCACTAGGTCCGGGGCCGAGAAGCAAACGGGGGGTGGGGTTCAACTGACCAGGTAAGCTCATGATCCGTACTCCGTGCTAAGATCCTTACATGGCATGGGAAGAGGTTGTCTGAGAAGGGAGGAGGCTTCCTCCTTCTTTCTCAGCAGCAGTTCTTGCCAGTGTATCGCTCCACGGAGCGATGGCATCGGCGATCTGACGGAATGAGAGCTGACGAAGCCAGTCGCCGGGGTTTTTTCGTCCAGTCGTCGGGTGGTTTTTCAGGAACTGACGACGCCAGTCGTCGGGTGGTATTTGCGACACCCGCGGACGCAGGTCCGCGGCTCTTGGTGTCGCGCGAAACCCTAGGGAATTTTCTCGATTACAAATCGTCCTCAGCGGACGATACAAGATGACCACGCGAAACGTCGCACCTTCGGTGTATAGATGAGGACGCCCGAAGATGGCAGATCGGCAAAGCGAATTCGCTCAGTTATTGCAACAACATCATGCGCGACTCTACGCCTATCTGTATTCGCTGGTCCGCGATTTCGACGATGCCGACGATCTGTTCCAACAGACGACCGTAGTGCTATGGAAAAAATTCGACGAGTTCGATCGTTCGCGGAGCTTTCTATCCTGGGCATGTGGCATTGCCCGCTTCGAGTCGGCCAATTTTCTGCGGAGTCGGAGTCGGCAAAAGCTGTATTTCACGGACGATCTGAATCTGCTGTTGGTCGAAGCCCAGCAGGAGTACTCGCAAGATGAACTGAAAGAACGTCGCGATGCGCTGACCAAGTGTGTGGACAAACTTCGGCAACGCGATCGAGAACTGCTCGAAGCCTGCTACTGCGGCGCAGCCAACGTGCAGCAAGTTGCTGATGCCCAAGGTCGCTCGACGCAAAGCATCCATAATTCCCTACGCCGAATCCGAAAGTCGCTCTTCGAGTGCATTCGCCGAACGCTCGCGACCCGTTGAAACGCGATTCGGAACATCCAGAGCCTCAAAAATGCTTGCCCGGGGGTGAACCGATGAATACTAGCGACGCTCGCCCCAATGACGACGAGCTGCTCGACCTGTTCGAGGACTTCTTGGCCGACACGCTGACGCCGGAACGCTTCGAGCAACTGCAACGGCGTCTGCGGGACGATACCCAAGTTCGCCGCGACTTTGTCCGCTATTGCCATCTGCAAACCGATCTGCATCTGCACATGCGAGCCAAGCGGTCGAGCGATCGGGTCTTGCGACAACTCCCCCCGCGGCTCGCTGAAACAGCGCCCCCTCCTGCAAAAACAACCCGACGCTGGTCCAGATTCGTGCCTCGCTTCGGGCCACGCCGCAGCTATCTTGGATGGCTGGCCGCTTCGTTACTCCTTGGGGGGGCGTCGCTGGTATGGTGGCACACACGCCCCGTGGCGACTTCAACCGCCACCATGGAGCCAATGACGTTGGAAGTGCGGACCGACCCGGAAATTGCTTGGCTGATCAACGCCCAAAACTGCAAATGGGCCGATCACTCCGAACCGACCGACGGCATTCGCTCGGGCACACGTCTCCGCATTGACAACGGCCTGGCCGAGTTGCAGTTTCGCAAGGGGGTTCGCATCGTTTTGGAAGGTCCGGCCGACTTGGAATGCTTGCACGAGAATGCCGCTCGCTTACACCGCGGGAAATTGACCGCTCGAGTGCCGGAGTCGGCCAGCGGCTTTACGGTGCTGGCTCCCGAAGGGAAAGTGATCGACCATGGCACCGAGTTCGGCGTGTCGGTGGGACTGGATGGAAGTACCGCAGTCCGCGTCTTTGAAGGGCGTGTCGAGGCGATCAGTGCCCAGAAGTCGGTCGATCTGCGGCAGGAACAATCGGCCCGCTTGGAAAATGGCGACATTCAGCCCCTGGAACCGACTCAGACTAAGTTTGTCCGCGAAATCGTCCCCCCGGCGTTGCCGCAGACGACGCGGTTCGATTTCAGCAAGATCCACTCCGGCACGCTGACGGACAAAAACGGTCGCGGCATCGGCTTGACGCATCGACTGCCCGGCACGGGAACGGACTTACCCGGCAACGATCCGAACCTGGAACTCGACCCAGAACGCGGCCGATTGCTGTTGACGACCACCAATTCCGACATCAATCGTCAGGTGAATATGCCCACGGGAGAGTACCTGGGCGTGCGTTTGTCCGAGTTGGGTTTCACCGGCAGCGAAGACTTCGCTATCATGGTAGAGATGCCCAAGATCCCGGCGTTGGAGTCCATCGGTCAGTTTGGACTTTATGCTGGTGCTCGGAGCGACAGCAACATTCGTGGTGGCCTGATCGGGCGCAAGGAATTGGGCCAATACACCATTTTCATGGTGAACAATCGGCAAGGCCAGGATCAAGATTCGCATTGGTTGGGCTTGCATCACACCGGCGATGACATGCGAATGACCCTACGTCGCGTCGATGGCAAATACTCGCTAACGGTTGAGAATCTGACGACGGGAAACTCCAGCACGCTCACGGTGCGCCACCCCGAATTCTTGGATCGCGAGAAAGATCTGTACGTCGGCCTGTTCGGTGCCAACACCCGCAGCGAAGTGCGGCGCACGCTCATCATCAAGGAATTGGCAGTCACCATTTGGAAAATCCCCCGCAAAGGATAATGAACCCGCAACGAAAGACTTCCTGCCACGGAGCCAAAGCGAAAGATGCCCCGCCACGGAGCAAACGAGAATCGGTTGACGATCGAAAGACTAGCGACCGCTTGCTGCACCGGATCGCGAACTTTGCCCAGAGCAATCGGCGATTATTTCCCCGGGTGCAAGGGCTTTCGGTTGACAAGGAGCGGATCGATCAGCGATGTTGATCTTGCCGGTGCATTGTGACTCCCACCAGATAAGGAACCCTGTCCTATGATGCCACCACGGTTGTTACTCGTCTTGCTTCTATTGCTACTGAACGCCCGTGGGCTGCCTTCCGCGTCGGCTCAGGAGCAGAGCAAGTTTCCCGCTGCGGAAGTGGCTTTTTATGAGAAAGAAGTGCTGCCCCTGCTGAAGACGCATTGTCTGAAATGTCACGGTGGCGAAGGCAAAAAGCGGGGCAACTTGGACCTGACCCATCGAGAGGGCATCTTGAAGGGAGGAGATCTCGGGCCGGCGGTGTCGTTGGATCAACCGCAGACGAGCCTTTTGTTGAAGGCGATTCGCTATCAAGATGGCCTCGAAATGCCTCCGACCGGCCGATTGAAACCGGCCGAGGTCGAGGTGCTGACGCAATGGGTGATGCGGAAAATCCCGCACCCGGCAGATCGGCTTCGTCTGCAGCCCAAGGAACCGGCCAAAGTTGAACACCAAGGCGGAGTCGTCACCGCACAAGCCAAAAACTATTGGGCGTTCCAACCGATTCGCAAGCCGACGCCTCCAAAAGTACAGAATGCCGCCTGGGTGCGTAACCCGATCGATGCCTTTCTGCTGGCCAAGCTCGAAGCAAAGGGACTGACTCCCAACGGGCCGGCCGACAAAGTCGCTTTGATCCGCCGAGCGACCTACGATCTGATCGGCCTCCCCCCGACGCCCGAAGAGGTCGATGTCTTCGTTCACGATACCTCGCCGAACGCTTACCCCGCTTTGATCGAACGTTTGCTGCAATCGCCGCACTACGGCGAGAAATGGGGCCGACATTGGCTCGATCTGGTTCGCTATGCCGAAACCAATGGCTACGAACGAGATGGCCCCAAGCCGTATGCCTGGCGTTACCGCGATTATGTGATCCGCAGTTTTAATGCCGACAAGCCTTACGATCAGTTTATCCGCGAACAATTGGCCGGGGACGAATTGCCGGGTTGGAACCCCGATGCGATCATCGCGACCGGTTATTATCGGCTCGGCTTGTGGGATGACGAAGCTGCCGATCCGCTGTTGGCCCGCTACGATGAACTGGACGATTTCGTGACCACCACTTCCCAGGTATTCTTGGGACTAACGCTCAATTGCGTGCGCTGTCACGAACACAAAATCGATCCGATTCCCCATGCCGACTACTATCGGTTCCTGGCGTTCTTCACCGACATCAATCGCTACAGCAACGATCGCAATACGCGGTCGATGTCGAATCTGACCGACATCACCCCGCCGGAACAACGCAAACGCTACGAAGCGGAATTAGTCCAGCGGGAAGCGCGGATGCAGCAGTTGCGTCAGAAGATGACGCAGATCGAAAACGACGCCATCCGCAAAATGCCCGCCGAAGATCAACGAGCCAGCGAAGGTCCCGAACGAGAAGCGGTGCTAAAACGCCAGTTGAAAAAGTTCCTCCCCCCACCGCAGGATCAGGAATACTTCGCCTTGAAACGCGAACTAGAACAATTGCAACGTCAGCCGCAACCCGAACGCGAATTAGCGCTGTCGGTGAACAATTGCAATCCGCGCCCTCCAGCAACCACGGTCTTGCTGCGGGGCAATCCGCGAGCCCCAGGGGCCAAGGTCGAACCCGGATTTCCCAGTGTCTTGGGGGTTCCCGATCCGGAGTTGCCTGAAGTCGGTCCCAACGCTCGCACCAGTGGCCGACGTACTATCTTGGCCAATTGGATCGCTAGCCCGAACAATCCGTTGACCGCGCGAGTTCTGGTCAATCGGCTGTGGCAGTACCACTTCGGCCGAGGGATTGTCGCTTCGTCGAACGATTTCGGCAAATTCGGCACCGGGCCAACGCACCCGGAATTGCTCGACTGGTTGGCCAGCACCCTCATCGAGGGGGGGTGGAAACTGAAGTCGATGCACCGCCTGATCATGCTCTCGAACGCCTATCAAATGGCCTCGACGGCGAACCCCCAGGGGCTGAAGGTCGATCCGGCGAATCATCTGCTGTGGCGTTTCCCGATGCGGCGTTTGACGGCCGAGGAAGTACGGGATTCGATCCTCGCGGTCAGCGGCCGGTTGAATCGGAAAGCAGGGGGGCCGAGCGTGTATCCGGTGATTCCGCGGGAGGTCTTGGCCGGCCAATCGATGCCGGGGTCGGGGTGGGGCCAATCGCCTCCGCACGAAGCCAATCGCCGCAGCGTGTATGTCCACGTCAAACGCTCGCTGCAAGTGCCGATCTTGGCAACGCACGATCAAGCCGACACCGATGCGAGTTGTCCGGTGCGCTACACCACCACGGTGGCCACGCAAGCGTTGGGGATGTTGAATGGCCAATTCACCAACGACCAAGCTGCGGCCTTCGCCCAGCGGTTGACTCAGGAAGCCCCCAACGATTTGCCAGCGCAAGTCCGTCGAGCCATTCGACTTACCACCGGGCGCGTGCCTACAGCGGAGGAAGTGCAAAAAGACGTGGCCTTCGCCCAACAAATGCAAACGCGTCTCGGCGACCAAGAGGGACTGCGTGTCTACTGCTTGATGATTCTCAATACCAATGAGTTCGTCTATCTCGATTGATGTTCGGCATGACCCGCATGCCATGTGTCGAAGTTTCCTGGAGTTGATGGTTCGGACGAAAAATTTCACGAATACGAGAACCTTCCCATGACCGCGAATCCTTCCTCAGGCTCGTTTTGCCGACGTACCCGCCGAGAATTTTTCTGGGAAGCCGGAGGCGGCTTCACGGCCGTCGCTTTGGCCGGACTGCTGGGCGATGCCTTCTTCGCCCGGCAAACGGTAGCGGCCGATGGAGTCAGCCGCTATGTCAATCCCTTGGCACCGAAACCCCCGCATCACCCGGCCAAGGCCAAGAGTGTGATCTTCTTGTTCATGTACGGCGGCCCTAGCCATATCGACACCTTCGACTACAAACCGAAGTTGTGCCAATTGGACGGCAAGACCATTGCGGTGAAGACATTCGGTCGTGGCGGCCATAAAAACGTCGGCCGAGTGGTCGGGCCGAAATGGCAGTTTCGGCCTTATGGCCGATGTGGGAAATATGTGTCGGACTTGTTCCCGAACCTGGCTACCTGTGTCGATGACATCGCGTTTGTGCATTCGATGTATGCCGAGTCGCCGATCCACGGGTCGGCGATGCTGATGATGAATTCGGGACGTCTGCTCAGTGGGCATCCGTCGCTGGGATCGTGGGTCAACTACGGTTTGGGCAGCGTCAACGAGAATCTGCCGGGGTTCGTGGTGATGCTCGACAAGACCGGCGGTCCGATCTCGGGGCCGAAGAATTGGTCGTGCGGTTACATGCCCGCGGGGTATCAGGGAACGGTGATTCGCGCCGATGCGACACCGATTCACGATTTGGCCCCACCGGCGGGGATGGCGCGCGAAACGCAACGGCAACTGCTTGATCAGTTGCGGGAGAAAAACGAAGCCCATCGCGGCTTGCGTTTAGACAATAGCGAACTGGCGGCCCGCATCGCCAGTTATGAATTAGCGTTCAAGATGCAGGAACACGCCCCCGAGGCCGTCGATTTTTCTAAGGAAACCCAAGCGACCTTGCAACTGTACGGCATCGATCAACCCCAGACCGCCGACTTTGGCCGTAAGTGCTTGTTGGCTCGGCGGTTAGTCGAACGCGGCGTTCGCTTCATTCAGATTTATTCCGGTGGGGCGCACAACGACGACAATTGGGACGCTCACGGTGACTTGGTGAAGAATCACTCCAAACACGCCGGCAACACCGACAAACCGATCGCCGGCTTGCTGAAAGACCTGAAACAGCGTGGCCTTCTGGAAAGCACCTTGGTCGTCTGGGGGGGCGAATTTGGTCGACAACCCACGGCTGAATATGCGGTAGGCACCGGCCGCGATCACAACGCGTATGGCTTCACCATGTGGTTAGCCGGGGGCGGAGTGAAAGGCGGAGTGTCGGTAGGGGCGACCGATGAATTGGGCAATAACGCCGTCGAAAATCGCTTCCATGTGAAGCATTTGCATGCGACGATTTTGCACCTGTTGGGACTGAACCCCAATCGCCTCAGCTATTTTTACGGCGGGTTGGACCAAAAACTTGTCGGCGTCGAAGGGGCGGATCCGATTCATCAGATTCTCTGACCTGAAGCGGCCGACACTGGGAAGTGACAGCCAACTGGGCGCGGCCAGAAGGCGGATCGCATCGAACCGATGGTTTCCACTTCCCCCTCGGCGGGACGAGCTTCGCGCGGAAGCGTCGCTCGTCTCTTTGTTTCACCCGACGACTAGCGTCGTCGGCTCCTGAGCACGCACAGACCAAGAGCCGCGGACGCCAGTCCGCGGGAGTTTCAGCAACCATCGCGCGTTTCACTCAACAAGATAAGCTATGGGAAGTGCCAGAAATTTGCCCGTAAGTAGATTGTCCTCAAATCCTTAGCTTGCACGCTTATCACTTCAGTGAATTTTTCTTCTCCATTTTTCACTCCATGCTCAATTCTCATTGGCCTTTTCCGACAAATCTAGCTAAGATTTAATAGTTCCGGCAGTATCGGTAATTTTTGCTGGTACGTCGCGAATTATAGTGATCTTATCGTTCTTCTTATTTCGTCCCCGTGTCGCCAAGCATCCTACGACGATAGTTCTAGCCAGAACGCATCTTCGTTGGATACAGTAAGGTCCCTCTCCCATGTTCGACCTGCAAAATTGGCTCTGCAAGGTGTTCGTTCGTCGGCTGTTTCCGCAAATTTCTCGTCGCTGCTGGATGCGACGCCGACGTAAAAACCTCGCCGCTCCACGGAACACGGCAGCATTTCAGCCGGACACGGAAGAATTGGAATCGCGATTGGTTTTCTCCATCTCGATTTGGGACGGCGGAGGAAGCGATCCGAATTGGACCACGGCGGCCAACTGGGTCGGGGACGTGGCACCGCGAGCGGGCGATATTTTGATCTTCACCGACTCCGCGGCTCAGAAGACGAACGTCAACGATTTTGCCCCCGATACGACCTTTCAATCGATTCAGTTTACCGGATCAGGCTACAGTATTTCGGGCAATTCGATCGCGCTAGTGGGGGGCATCGCGGCGACGAATACAACCGGCAGCAACACGTTTTTGCCGAATCTGCGGTTGTTAGCGGTGGCAACGATTGTGTCCGGCAACACGGGCACAACGCTGACGCTGGGCAGTATCGATACCGGTTCCCTGCTGGGCAGTGCCGGGAGTTCGGCGATTGTCACCGATGGTTCGGGGAACATCGCGATCAACGGGGTGATCCATGGAGAAGGCGGCATCTTCAAGCAAGGCATGGGCACGCTGACACTCCTTGGAGCGAACACCTATCGCGGCTTGACCGAAGTGCAGCAAGGTACGCTGATCGCGGCGCATGATAACGCTTTAGGTTCCGACCTGACCGGCACAGTCGTGCGTGCTGGCGCGGCCGTGGCGGTGCAAGGGAATGTCACCATCCATGAACCACTCTCCGTGATCGAAGGGGGCGTCGGTTTCGGCAACCACACCGACACCAACGGGTTGGGAGCCTTGCGGAGCATTTCGGGAACCAACACTTGGACCGGTGGAATTTCGTATACCAACTTTTTCTCTATCGGTGTCGATGCGGGTAGCACCCTGATTGTCAGTGGTGCGATCCAAACTCCGTTGAGCAATCCGACCCAGACGTTCAAGTTCGGCAGTGGCACGCTGCGTCTGGCGGGGACCGCACCGAACCTGCAACGCGGTGCCATGAGCGTCATCCAAGGCACCTTGGAATTGGCCAAACCTGCGGGAGTTAACGCGATTGCCGATAGCCTAGTCATCGGCACGCTGTTCGGGGCCGATAATAGTGCCACGGTGCGATTGCTCAACTCGCATCAAATTGCTGATACCGACTTTTTCGGTGTCACACTCCCCACGATCACCGTCAATCCGTCGGGACAACTCGATCTTAACGGCTTCAACGAGACATTGCCGAATCTGACCCTGGTGGTAGGCGCTAACGCTAGCGGCGATGTGTTGATCGGCAGTGGTGGCACGCTGACACTGTTAGGCAATGTGACGGTGAATTCGGCTCAAGGCAGTAGCGGTGCTTCCCCGGCAGCCACGATTCAGGGCGGAACCCTCAACCTCGGTTCGCTGTTTAGTGGGGGCACGACTGCGATCACGGCGCGAACTTTTACAGTCAACGACACTGCATTGGCCAACACAGCTACGGATCTGGTAATCAGTTCCAACATTGTCGGTAGCCCGAATCTGCAACTGAACAAAACCGGTGCGGGCACCCTCCGTTTGACTGGGAACAATACCTATGCCGGCATCACAGTGTTGAACGGAGGGTTCGTCGAACTTGGTTCGGACACCGCTTTGGGCACCGGACCTGTTTCATGGCAAGGTACGACGGTTTTGCGAGCCACGGGAGGCTTGCGGACCATCAGCAACACGATCTATCTCGATACGACCGGCCAAATCATCGGCAGCGATCCGCTACGCTTCACCGGAACCTGGGTACTGACCGCTTCGCGGACGCTCAATGTGCTGACGCCCGGACAAGTGACGACCATCGAAGGCCCCATCACCGAAAGCGTCTACGGCAGTAGTTTCAATCTGACCAAGGGAGGCCGGGGGACGCTGGTGTTGAGCGGCACTGCGGCGTTCAGCGGCAGCCTGATCCTCGCCAACGACGGCGGCACAGTACGACTGAGCGACAATGGCACCCTACCTCAGGTGCAGAATGTAACCGTGGGCACCAACGCGGTGCTCGAACTGGACAACACCGCGATCAACCTTGCCAATCGCATCCGCTCGCAAGCCTCGATCACGCTCAACGGCCGACTCCGCTTCGTCAGCAACGCCACAGCCGCGACCATCCAGGAACTCGGTCCATTAACGCTGGGAGCCGATCTCTCGGGGGCGATTGAACTCATCAACTCTTCCGGCGGAACGCATAACGCGACGCTGATTCTACAGTCGCTGACCAGCAACGGAAACTCCTCGCTGTTCGTGACCAGTCCGCAAGTATTGTCGGCCACGGGGACGACCCGGTTGCTGTTGCGCTACAACCCGAACATCTCCATGCAGAATGGAATCGTGCCGTTTGTCACGGTCAGCGATCCCAACGGGTTGACGTTCGGCATGTTGGTGACGGCTCCCGAAGGGTTTGCGATCGTTCCTCTGCCCGCGGTTGCCACGACGAGCGACATCAACTCGGCAGGTCCGGCGTCGAACGTCCGCATCACCACGCCGGGCGTTTACACCCTGACGCAGTCGCGTACCATCAATTCGCTCTACCTGGGACCGGGAGTCACGCTCACTGGCAGCGGGGTCACCCTGACGATCACCAACCCCACGGCCAGTGCGTTGATCCTTGAGCACCACAGCGTCTTGGCCGTGGAGTCGCTCCACTTGCCACAGAATCGCACGCTCATCTTCGTCCCGGCGAATGCCACGGCACGGATCGATTCGACGATTTACGGCATTCCGTCAGGGCATTTGTACAAGTTGGGAACCGGGAAGCTGATCCTCACCGGCGACAATCGCTTCAGCGGTGGGGTGACCGTCAACGAAGGCATCCTGAATCTGCAACGCTCGACCGCGGCCGGTTCGGGGACTACCGGGCATCGCGTTCGCCAAGGGGCCACCTTGGAGTTGGAACAAACGTCCTTCGGAGCGGTGCAACTGGGCTTTGCGAGTCTGACACTCGATGGCGTCGGTTTTAGCCCAACGCCGAATCTCGCCGATGCCTTAGGAGCGCTGCGCAACGTCGCGGGCAATAATTCGTATGCCGGTCCGATCACATTGGCCGGTGCCCCCGCCGATACGTCGGTACTCCTGGGAGGATTGGTGGTCTCGCACACGAATCCTCTGGGGAATTCTCATTCCATTTTGAACGTCTCGGCAGGATCACTGCGTCTGAGCGGAGCTATTTCGGGTAATGTCGAACTGTTGAAATATGGCAACGGCACTCTGGAATTTGCTGGCGATGTGCCCAACAATTACGGTGGCAACACGACACGGGTACTTGCCGGTAGGTTGGTCCTTAACAAACAACCGGGGTTCGCGGCGGTTTCCGGGAATATTGCCATCGGCAGCGATCAGGCCGGCGCACCTGCGGCCGAACTGATTCTGACAGCCTCGGAACAGATCCCCGATGGTTCATTCATGCAGATTCACAGTTCCGGGTTGTTCCGACTCGCCAATTTTACGGAAACCATAAGCGGAACGAACCTCGTGGCAGGGCCGCATGGGGCCGGCTCGGTGGTCATGGGAGCCAATGGCGTTTGGCGTGTCTTGGGCAATATCAGCTTGCAGACCTTAGGAGTCGGTAATCCGACGGCAGCCACCATCAACGGCGGAACATTGGCTTTGCAATTCCCCAACGTGGTAGGCGGCAGTTTCTCGCGAACCTTCCTGGTCAATGACGGAGTGGCAGGGGACGATTTGATCATTACCTCGGCTATCGTCGATGGCACTGGGTTGCAATCGATCGGCATTATCAAGACCGGATTGGGCACGCTCGTCTTCGCGGGGAACACCTCCAACACCTACACCGGTACTACAACGGTGGAGGAAGGCGAATTGGTTTTGGCCAAATCGGGCGGCGCTCAAGCGCTGTCGGGGCCGGTCGTGGTGGGAACGACTAGCACCGTCAGCGGATTCGCTCGTTCGGATGTTCTGCGTTGGCGGGCTTCCCATCAATTGCCCGATTTCCTGGCTCCGATCACGGTTAACGCGACAGGTTGGATGGATCTCAACGGTTACGACGAAACTATCGGTAATACAGAACCTGGCATCGCTCTGATACTCAATGCCGCCGCTTGGGTTTCGACGAGCAGTGGTACGTTGACCATCAACGGCGACATCGCGACTTCGGCCAATCAATCCTTAACCTGGACGTTGGTCGTTGCTCCGACCATCACCGGACGTTTGCATCTTGGCTCTCTGCCGCGAAATTTGATCGTCAACGATCATGTTGATGCTCGCATCGATGCTATCATCGCGGCCGACATCAGCGGCAGTGGCGGATTCATCAAGAGCTGGGGAGGGACGCTGCAACTTTCCGGCAACAACACCTTCACAGGGGATGTTTACGTTACGTGGGGCGGCTTGGCGATCGGTTCGGCCACGGCCCTGGGCGTTGCCAGCAATCGCTTGTTGCTGTCGACCGGCACCCAACTGCTGGCCGTCGAGGGACCGCGAACGATCGCGAATCCCACCAATCTGGGGGGGGGAGGGACGATCACTCTCGGCTTGTGGAATGATCTGACTTTCAGCGGGGCGGCGAATCTGACGGGAACGCTCACCCTATCGGTGCCAACGGCGGTTGCCATCGAGTTCGCCGGGGGACTGGGCGAAACGATCCACGCTGCAGCTCTGACCAAGTTGGGAAGCGGTACCTTGGTCTTCTCGTCGGCCGTGACCTACAGCGGTGCCACGGTGATTGGTTCGGCGAGTGCGTCGGGGGGAGCCTTGATCCTACGCGGTCAAGGGACGCTGTTGAATTCCGCGGCGCTGACGGTGCACAGTTTCTCGGCTTTGGTCCTCGATAATCGCACTGGGGCGAACCTCGGCCATCGGATCGCCGACCAAGCGAACCTCATCCTCAGCGGCGGCACGCTGACGTTCCTGGGAGCCAGCGGAGCCACGACCAGCGAAACTTTCGGCCGACTGACTCTCAGCGATCAGTACGCTTCAACGGTGCAATTGATCACGCCCACGGCCAGCGGTTCGAACCAAGTGATCACCGCCCAGCATGTGCTGCGCAACCCGAACCAAGGCGCATCGCTGCAATTGGTCGGTCGTGGCGCGGGATTCGGCAGCCCGACCAGTCAGTTGCGTTTCACCAACGCACCGGAGTTGGTCCACGGTATTTTGCCCTTCGCGGTGATCAGCGACGCTACTGGCTTCCACTTTGCCACGCACAGCGGTAACGGAACCCCCATTGCCGCGTTGACCAGCGGGCCGAATTTCTCGACCACGCTCAGCGGGGCCACGGCGGCGACCAACGTGCGTTTGACCACCTCGCAAACTCTCAGTTCAGCGGTCACGGTCAATGCGTTGTTGCTGGCCAACGGGGGCATCCTCGTTAACGAAACCGGGGCGCAAACGCTGACCATCGCCAGTGGGCTTTTGGCCAGCAGCGGAGCAGGGAACGCGATTCAGGTCAGCAACGTCACGCAAAATGCCTTGTCGGCCGGTTCCGAAGCCTATACCATCGTCGATGACGGGGGCAGCCTCGAAATCAGCGGCATCCTCGCCGGGGCGTCGAATTTCTTGGCCAAGGCCGGGTTGGGAACGCTCATTCTTTCCGGGGTCGCGACGAATACCTTCACCGGAACCTTCTTGGTCACCCAGGGACGCACCAACGTCCGCAAGAGCAGCGCTTTGGGCACCACCGCGGCCGGTACGACCATCCAAGCCTACGCCACGGTCGAATTCCAAGGCAACGGATTATCCATCGGCGAAAACTTCACCATCCTCAACCGTGGCACGGGGTTGGCGAATCTCGGCGCGTTACGCATGGTCGATGTCAACCCTTCAGTGGCCGAGACGATCACACTCAGCGGAACGATCACGCTGGACACGGCGACCATCATCTCTGTCGTCGGGGCAAGCGATACGTTGATCTTCAGCGGAGTGACGGCGATCAACAATCTGTTGCAGAAGCTCGGCGAGGGAGATCTGACGCTGAGCGGTTCGGCAGCCAACGCGGGGACGGGGGGCTTAAGCATCAACCAAGGTTCGGTCACCTTGGCGAAAACCAGCGGCGTCGCAGCCATTGCCGGCGGGACGATTACGGTGGGGGACGGTGTCGGGGGAGCCAATGCCGATCGCTTGATTTCTGCCACTTCCGAGCAAATCTCCGACAACTTGCCCGTTACGGTGGCCGAGTCGGGACGCTGGGAACTGGGCGCAAGCAGCGAAATCATCAACGGTCTGACTCTGATTGTCGGAGCCACCGGCAGCGGTTCCGTGCAGATGACGACCGGCAACCTGATCAATCCCGGTTCGCTGACAGTCAACGTGAATCATGGCGGTAGCCCCGTCGCGGCTAGCATCCTCGGGGGAACCTACACGCTCAACACGACCGCCGTAGCGGTACGCGGCTTTACCATCAACGATTCTGCCGCGCTGGATGATCTCATCATCACCAGTAGCATCGTCGATGGGTCCACCGCTGGAGGAGGTATCGCGAAAGGGGGGAACGGTCGACTCATTCTCGATCCGACCAACCCGAGTACCTTCAGCGGCAGTTTCACCATCAATACGGGGGAAGTCGGCATTCGGCAAAACTCGGCCCTCGGTTCGACCTTAGGCGGCACGATTGTCACCACGGGTAGCACTTTGTTGATCCAAGGCAGTGCCACGAACATTGCGGAGAACCTGACCATATCCGTGGGGGCAGCGATTGGCGACCTGGCCGGCTTTTTGAGTCAAGGCTTTGTCCGCAATCAAGTCGCTGCGACCACCTGGAGCGGTGGTATCACGTTGACCGGTAGCAATCCTAGCACCATCCGCTTATTCACCGAGGCGGGGACCGATTGGACGATTTCCGGTACGATCAGCCAGTCGGTTTCGACGTATGGTATCCGCAAGCATGGTCCCGGCACCTTGACGTTAGCGGGGAACACCGCGAACACCTACACGGGCGTTACCCGCGTCGATGAGGGGACTTTGGCATTGGCCAAGACCGTTGTCGGGGGGGCCTTCGCGGGCAATCTCATCGTCGGCAACAATGCCGGTGGTCTGAATGCCGATGTGGTCCGCTTCCTCAATTCCATCCGTCAGATCACGACGGCTCAGCAAGTAACGGTGACCTCGACCGGGCAATTGGATCTCAACGGCAACAATCAAACGCTCGATAATGGGACCAATGCATTGACTTTGACCAGCGGCACTAGTGCCGGCGCGACGGTGGTCACAGGTGGGGGAACGTTGACGTTAGGTGGCCCCGTGAACGTGAATCTGATTGGTACGCACTCGATCGGTGCGTTGCCGGCGCGGATCAGTGGCAATCTCACGTTGGCTTCTGCTGTCACGTTCAACGCCAACGATAACCCCCTGAATGTGAATGAACTGGTGATCGACGCGACCATCACAGCCAGCGGCGGATTCACCAAGACAGGCGGGGGCACTTTAGCGTTGGCTCCCAGTGGGGGCAACAGCATCGGTGGAACGGTCATGCTCAATGGAGGGGTGCTCGGCCTGGGGAGCAACACCGCTTTAGGATCGGCAACACTCAACGTCAACGGTGCAAGCAGCCTGCGTGCAGACGGTGCCGCCCGTACCATTGCCAACGCGATGACGTTGAGCAACACCCTGACGATCCTCGGCGAACACAACTTCACTTGGACCGGCACGATGTTGGTTACGTCGACGCCGTTACTGAATATCAACACGGCCGTCGGCACAGCAACGACTTTTGCCGGCACGGTCACGATTAACTCGGGCAATACCTTCACCCTAAACGCCAACACCTTGGGCACGACCAACACGATCAGCGGGCGCATCACGCGCTCGGGGAGCGGACCGGCGAATTTCATCAAGGGGGGCATAGGCACCCTGAACGTCACCAACTCGGCTAACAACTACAACGGGACGACGCAGATCAACAACGGCGTGCTGGCTATCTCGAACCCCGCGTTGGGGACGGGAGCGATCAACGTGGCGGCAGGAGCGACGCTCAATCTGAGCGGTAGCATGACTCTGACTAATACCTTCACCCTGAACGGCAACGGGTTCTCGACTTTGCAGGGGGCCGTCCACTCCTCCAGTGGGACGAATACGCTGACCGGTTCAATTGCGTTGTCGGGGGGAACCGCCATCGGTGCCGCAGCGGGGGCCACGCTCGTTGTCAACGGGGTCATCAGTAATCCGCAGACCCTGACGATTGTCGGGGATGGGACCACCCGTTGGGGCGGCACGTCCGCGAACACTCACGGTACGACGCGGGTTTGGTCCGGTACGCTCGAATTGAACAAAACGATGGGAGTGGCCATTCCCGGCAACTTCGAGATTGGTGATGGGGGTGGCAGTGACACCGCCGTTCTGCTGGCAGCCAATCAAGTCAGCACGGGGGGCACGATCGCCGTCGCTGCCTCGGGCGTTTGGCAGGTGAATTCCTCGAATACCATCCTGAATCTCGCTCTGTTCCAAGGGGCGACCTCCAGCGCCAATATCGCGATTGCCTTGGGGCAAAATCTGACGCTCAACGGAAGTGTCACGCTCGTGCAATTCGGGGCAACCACGGGAAGCGCAACGGCGGCCAGTATCACCGGCTTGGGACAATTCGTGCTAGGTAGCACGGGGTTACGCGCTTTCACGATCCACGACACGCTGATCCCCAATGCCGCAGAAGACTTACGGATCGACACGGTGATCGTTGGCACCAGCGGCATGAGCAAACAGGGCCACGGTACGCTGGCTTTGACCGCAGCGAACACGTTTGTCGGCCCTGTGGCGGTCAATGGAGATCTGCCGAATCCGATCGGCACGGCCACCCCAGTGCGTGGGGGGCGATTGGTGCTTCGGGACAACGGTAGCATCGCTACGGTAGCGGGAATTTCTGTCAATGCGGGTGGGACACTCGTGCTGGACAACAGCGGCAGTGTCGTCAATCGGATCGTCGACACCGCGGCCGTCACGCTCAATGGTGGAACTCTGTCGATCCTCGGCAATGCTACGACGCCCTATACCGAAGTGGTCGGTCCACTCATCTTGGCTATCGACAGCGATTCGACGATTCGCTCGGAATTCACCGGAGCACCGATCGCGTTGACAACGACCAGCCTGGTGCGCAATCCCGGTTCGATGCTCCTGCTGCAAGCCGTCGGCGCGGATCTGGGGACGGCCAACAATCAGGTCTTCTTCGGTGGCACGATTCCGGGAGTTGTCGGCGGCATCCTACCGTATGCGGTGTTGTCGCAAAGCACGGGGTTGGAGTTTGTGCAGCACGGCGTCTTAGGAGTGGCGTCGGCCCCGTTCACGACCTC
>CALEEC010000107.1 GCA_937949245.1 uncultured Gemmataceae bacterium
CAGACGGGCAGTTTGGCTACCTCGAATTCGAGTTTCGATTGGCTGACCCGGATCTTCCGCCGGGCACCGATGGGATACGAGCGGAAAATCGCGGTGAGTCCCTTGCCTCGTCCCGAATCGTTTCAGAGTACGCGTTACCCGAATTCTTTCCAACCGTTAAGACCGGTCATTCCGCCTCCTCTCCCACGCTAACGGTGCGACGAACTGCTGGTCCCTGCGACATCCGTCCTGGAGAACTTTCCACAGTGACTAGGCCGGATGTCCTCCATGGAAGAACTACTTGGATCGTTATCGCCTCCCTGCCGATGTTCCGCCTCAGCAAACTTCCGATACTCCCATGTCCTCATTTGAGGAACTTTTTGGGGAGTTATGGGTTCCAATTTCTAGCGGAAGATCATGGATTTTGATAGACTATCTCAAGGCTTCTAATGTGGCTTCAGAGAGGACTCCGCCCATGGCTCACTTTGGTGTTCGGCTCAGTTTACTGCTGATCCTCAGCATCAGCATGCCGACTTTAGCAGATGACGCGAAGAAAGAAACGCCCAACCCCGACGCAGGCAAATATGTTGTTGTCGGTAATCTGGTCGGCGAAATTGTCAAAATCGAAAAAGACACCCTGACCGTTCGGCAAACTACATACACGCTGCAGCGCCCGAATAACCCTGGCCGTGGCGGTCGTGGTCGCCCCGCGATGGGACGCCCCAAAGCGGTTTACCATGATTACCTGGTGAAACTCACTCCCGGTGGCTTGGTTCGGCTTAGGAAACTCGACCCGAAACGCGACGACCAAGGGAAAATCGTCCCCTACACTGCCGAGGAACTGAAAGAACTACGACAACCCCTTGGCGTCCCCGGATACAAGGGAGAATTCGGCGATCTGAAAATCGACCACATCGTTGAAGTGCGCGTCGTCACCGAGCGGGGCACGAAAATGGAGCCTAATCAGAAAAACGTCCTAGCCGACCGTATCACGATTCTGGGGACGGACAACAACTCGGCCAACAACAAAGTCGATCGCAATCGCTAGCTAAACCGCGAAGTAACAATCCATGGGGATGCTCGTGTCGAGACGTATCGACGATGCGTCTCGGCATGTTTCTAGGAGCGGACTAGTTTGCAAAACCTTCTGTGAAAACCAGTTGCTGAACTTCCTCTGCTCGATGGGAACTTGCCGAACCCCTCCCGCGGAAAGCCTCAGGCAATCACCTGCTCATCGCCCGCTCTTTTCGCTAGATTAAAGGCGGATCGAAACGGAAGGAATGGGACCGCACCTGCTCACATAGGCGTCACTCGGTGAGAATTGCATGGGACTACCCACCTTTTCCAAATCCACTGCATGGAATGCCTGGTGGTTTTTGCTCTGGTTCAGCATGCAGCGGCATTGGCGGTTGCGGCAAATGGTCAGTGTCGCGGTGGGATTGGCTCTCGTTGTGATAGGAATGACCCTTCTGATCACGCGAACCGTTGGCTGGGACCGTACCGAATGGCGTTTGAATCGTGCGACTCCGATTGTGCCATATTCCGCAGTCGTCGGATCGCCCGCTTGGGCAATGTTTGAAGGCCAACGTCCTCTCGTCGATGAAATGTGGCGCAAATCGGCAGAAGCTCAGAAAGTGCGTGCGGAAGGTCAACCGTTTGCCGTCTTCTCCCGCTGGATCGTGTTTTTTCTGTTTCTGGGATTCTTAATGCCTTTGTGGACTTTGGCTTTCGCCAGCACGGCCATCGGCGGCGAGCGAGAAACGCGAACGCTTTTGTGGTTGAACACTCGTCCAATCCCCAAAGAAAGTATCTATCTTGCCAAGCTGTTGGCTCTGCTGCCCTGGACGTTGGTCATCAATCTGGGCGGTTTCGCCCTTTTGTGTGCTGCGGGAGGAACGGTGGGACAGGAAGCTTTCTTCGCTTACTGGCCTGGGATTGCAGCGGGGACGGTGGCTTTTTCCGCTATCTTCCATCTATTCGGTGCGATGTTTTCGCGTCCTGCGATTGTTTGCATGCTCTATGCCTTTTTCTTTGAAACGCTGTTGAGCGAACTTCCCGTGCCAGGCACACTCAAACGGTTTAGCATCAATTACTACATCCGTTGTTTGCTCTACCCCTCGGCGGAAGCTAACGGGTACACCGCCGAATCGACCGAACTTTTCGTACCTGTCAGCCCTCTGACAGCCTGGGGGACTCTGCTGCTCGCTTCGGCGGTTCTGACTTGGATCGGAATGCGCTGGTATGCTCAGGCCGAATATCGTGAGGAAGTATGATCCCGGATTCCACCGATGCAATAATGCCTTCGCCACTGCATGGCTACCCAGGTGATCGACAGCTCTCGCGATGGCGTGGGGGACCGCGCAGACTTACCATCGCGGTGAGCCGAGAGTCCGGCGCTCGAGGCAGTAGCATCGCTCAGCGTGTCGGCAAGAAACTTTCCTGGAATGTCTATACTCAAGAGCTTTTGGAATATTTAGCCCAAGACGAGACACAACACGCGCAAATCCTAACCGGATTATCCCGCGAAGAGCAAGACTGGATCGACAACCAACTGAACCAACTTTGTCCCCAAGATCATGGATCGGGCATTGCCCCGGAATTGCAACGGATGGCTCGAGTGATCCTGCGGTTGGCGGTCAGTGGCAACGTCATTATCGTCGGCCGGGGGGCGGGCTTTCTGCTGCCCAGCGAAACCACCCTGCATGTGCGGATCGTCGCACCTTTGGCCGACCGCGTCGCTTCGATGAGTCAATGGCTGCGGCTCACCCCGGAACAAGCCACGGAACAGGTTCTCCAGAAAGATCAACGGCGTAACGACTTTTTGACGCGTCACTTGGGCGTTCAGCCGGCAGAAGTTCACTGGTACGATCTCGTCTTAAATTCTAGTAAACTGGGTGAGGAACTTTGTGCGAACTTAATCGTCACGGCGGCACGCGGAAAGCAACCGCTCTACGAACCCAGCGATGTCGAACCTGAGCCAACCGATGGAAACGATCGCTTATGAAGATTTTCGAGCCGCTGTCCAGGAGCATTGCCCCCACTTCGCGGTGGTCTTGGGATCTGGCCTAGCGAATGTGCCGACCCCATGGAAACCATTAGCAACGGTGCGGTTCGAGCAAGTGCCGGGTTTCGTTGCAACCACCGTCGCGGGACACTCCGGCCGCATCTCGTTGGGAGAATGGGGCCGCCAAATGGTTGTGGTTTTTCATGGGCGATTGCATTTCTACGAAGGTCACACCTGGGAACGCGTCGGTGCCCCGATGCGTTGGTCGGCTCAAATGGGCATTCGCTCGGTGATTCTGACTAATGCCGCCGGCGGAATCCGCGAGGATCTCGCACCGGGAAGTTTGATGCCCATTCGTGCTCACCGTCGATTGCTCTGGCGGGGCGACTGGAAACACTGGATCGATGAACCGCCGCTGGCTCCTTATTCCGCCCGCCTGACTTGGTTACTGAGCCAACATTGTAACACTCCACCGGGGGTCTACGCGGCTTTGACCGGTCCTAGTTACGAGACGCCGGCGGAGATTCGAGCATTGCGTCACTGTGGCGCGGATGCCGTTGGTATGTCGACGGCTATCGAAGCGGAAACCGCCCATGCCGCGAATTTAGAAGTCGCGGCGCTCTCTTGCATCACCAACCGTGCTGCGGGGCTGAGTCGCGAATCACTACATCATCAAGAAGTCCTCACGAACGCGGCTACGATGGCCGAGCGTCTGGGACAACTCCTGGACCGTGTAATCTATCTCGCATCTCTCGATTCTCCCTTCAACCCACCTCGCTGAATCAAAACGCTTCGCCCCCATCTTGCTGAATTATTGAAATCAACATCGCTCCAACGAGGGCAACGACGCAGAACCACAAATTCTTGCCTTGGGTAGAACATCCTATTTTCCCCATTCCTTGGTCAGTTTCGGAAAAGGACTCATCTTCGCCGCTTGTTTTTGCCGAAAGATTGCTTGACGGATCATCTCTAGCCGTTATGGTGCTCGCGCCAGACGGTCGAACCTTAAGGCCCAAGCCGTCTCTGGGTAGGAAAACGTCCGTTAATACTCTCGATCCTGATCTTCCGGGAAACAAGGTGCGCTGGTGTATGCCACCTGCATTCTCGCGGAGTTTCATGCCGTTGCAGCCGAGACAACGCAAGGAGCATGAGGATCGAGAATGTGATCGGACGTTGCATGCCCATGTACCGGCTCCAAAAGCGAGCGGTTTCCCATGGCGAACCACGCAAACTCCCGTCAGGTCCGCTTGGTCCTTGACGCTCTTGAACCGCGAGAAGTGCCCAACGCCGCCATCAGGTCGGCGGAAACTTTTGCTCGCGTAAACACAGGCAGTCTGCCGAGTTCTTGGAGTCAATGGAGTAATTCCACGCACCATGGTTTCGCCGTGGATGCCCAAGCGGGCTATCTAGGAGCCGAAGGATTACGTTCCACAGGGGGGAGTGCGCAGGCGTCGCGGGTATGGCGCACGGACATCTACGAGGCCGATGTCAGCGTTACTTCAGACATCCTGGCCGACAGTTTGATTCCCGTCACTCTCTTTCTGCGTGGCCGGAACCTAGACACCGATGCGCCGGGTTATTACGGCGTCACCGTACAGCGGGGCTTGCAAATCGCCTTGGTGCGGGTGGTCGATGGCCAGAACACGATTTTATTCCATGTTGATACGCAAGAATGGATGACCAGCGAATGGCTGCGTGTCACGTTGTCCGCCCAAGGCAATCTGCTACGCGTTCAGGTGCAACGACTCGACAACGGCTTATTCCTTGCCACAGATGGTACTTGGCAAGCCACCCCAACTTGTGTGATCGAGGGGACGGATCAAACGTTTTTGCAAGCCGGTTCCGTGGGCCTTGCTCGCCCTGCTTCGGTGTCTGGCTCGGTGCAGTTTGATAATTTCGTCGTCAGTTCCGTTCGTAACGATGCCGACCTTATTCCGATTCGGGAAGACAACTTCGACAGCGATGGATATCCCACAGGCTGGAAGCACTGGAACAACGGACAGACGAGCGATTTTCAACTGACCGCGGACCAAGTGCTCCATGGTCCGCGTGCTTTGCAAGTGACCGGCAGCAGTCGCGGAGCAGCACGTGCTTGGGTGGATCTAGCGCTCCCTTCCGACGTGCAGGTGTCCGCAGCGATTCAGGTGAACAGCCTGATCCACGCTGAAATTTTCCTTCGTGGCAGTCAATTGGACAGTGACACCCCGACCTATTATGCGGTACGCTTGCAACGCGGGCTTGTCGTGGAACTGGTACGCGTCGTGCAAGGGGAAACGACTCGCTTGGCATCAACTCTGACACAAGGATACCAAAGCAACGAGTGGATTCGCCTAAGTTTAACCGTGAACGGAGATCTTTTGCGGGTGCAAGTCTATCGCGTGGCCACGGGAGAATACCTGAATCCGTCAGGTGACTGGGGGATCGTCCCCACTTGGGCCATCGAAGTACGCGATGCGGCGATCACCGACGCCGGTTTTGCGGGAGTCGGCCGTTCTAGCAGTTATGCGGGAACCTTGACGTTCGATGAATTCGTCATCACGACCGCCCCGGGGAGTACCTCGGCGAGTCCCGTAACTCGTTTCGCTTTCGACGGCAATCCTTCGGGAAGTTTGCCGCCTGGATGGGGACAGTGGAGCAATACCGGCGTTCATGGCTTCCAAGTCTCCAGTTTGACTCCGTATGTGCGTCCGAATAGCCTCGCCAGTGTGGGCAACAGTAGCGTAGAGGCACGCGCTTGGATGCAAGCACCCTACGATGCGGATGTTCAAATCTCGGCCGCGGTGTATCTGAATGGCTTGGTTCCGGCTTATCTATTCCTCCGCGGGCAGAATGTAGACTCGGCGACTCCCACTTATTATGCCGTGTCCGTGACGCGTGGTGTCGAATTGCAACTCCGTCGCGTCGTGGATGGACAATCGGAGGTGCTGGCAACTCGAAACTCGCGGGGTTGGCAAAGTAATCAACGCATCGAGGTTAGTTTTCAGGCGGAAGGTTCGGTTCTTCGTGTGCGTGTCCAACGCACCGACACCGGTGAATTTCTCCACTCCGATGGCACTTGGCAATCTCAGGTGACGGACGCGATCCATCTCACCGATACCACGATCACTACGGGAGGGTTCGTGGGAGTCGGTCGAGAAGCTCGTTCCAAAGGGCGATTGTTGTTCCACAACATCACCTTGACCGATCTGACCAACCGCGATCCTTCAGCTCCAGATGCAGGTGAAAATCCGACCCCGCCAAGCTCACCCGATGAGGAATTGAATCCGCTGCCTCCAACGGAGGAGGACGGAGTGCCCCCCACGCAAGACAATGGAGCCACTCCGCCGAGCGACGACGATAGCGAAATCGTCTCTCCCCCCGAAGAAGACACTGACGAAACTACTTCTCCTGCTGAGAATGACGACGATACGTGGGCTCCTTGGCCGACAGACCCGCTTCTGAACCCGGGCGCACCGACGCTTCCGCGACACTATTCGCACATACGGATCGCTCAACTGGCTTATTCCGCAAATCCAATGGGCGCTTTCGAGGAACGGCTCTTGCGGGAAAGTGTCGATCTGGTGATTCCGAATGCGCGGTTTTTAGAGCGAATCGCGCAAATCGCTCCGCAAACGCCGCAATTGATCTACTCGAATGCCTCGAACATCTACCTGGAATTGCTCACCGATTGGCTAGAATACGCTGATCGCCACGGCGTTCCTCGCGAGTCGGCGTTTTATCATGTGACCAAACCCACGCCATTCAGCGGCGACAGCGCATCGTCACGCCCCGTGCGCTGGTTCTGGTCGATCCAACGCGGCAGCGAAGAGAACTGGACGGACTTCACCCGTACTGCTCGTCGCTCGCCCGACACTTTCTTGTTGGGCAATGCCGGTCAATCGGTCGCAGTAGGCTATCCTGAACGCTATCGGGAAATTCACGTTTCCCTAAGCCGAGCAGGAGCTGCTAGTTGGAATGGCATTTTGGAATATGTGAGCGAAGTAGATGCCATGGGTAATCCTACCCAATGGAGTCGTTTGGCGCTGTTGCAAGACGGAACCAACGGTTTCAGTCGCAATGGCACGATTGTTTTCGATCCTCCGCGAGATTGGAAAACGGCACGGATCGGAACCAATGAACGGCTGTTCTACGTTCGCATTCGTACCGAGGGGAACGGGCGACCTCCTGAGATCGTCCATCTGTTCGGCCGCGATTACGTCAATGCGAATGGCAAATCGTCGGGCGTCATCCCGGCATTCGATTATCTCGCCGATCGCGATGGCGATGGTTACCTCAACGATACCGAATATCGCCATCGTCGCACGGGTTTCGATGCTCGATTCGAGTACGAAAGCCGACTGTTTTACCCTGCTTATGGCCAGATGCGTTTCGCGACGAATCCCTCGAACGCGGATTATCGTCGCTGGGCCGCAGATTTCTCCCGCCGCCTTCTCGACAGCCATCCTCAAGCTCACGGCTTGTTCATGGATAATTCCATCGCTCGCTTGGCTGTAGGACAGGACAGTGTCCGCGAGTCTCTAAGCAACTACAGCGAAGATTATGGCCGAATGCTCGGAGAAATCGATTTAGCCATTGGAAATCGTTGGATTCTCGCCAACACCGCTGGTGCCCGCGAAAGTGCCGACGCGATCTATCGTCATGGTGTCTCCTACCTCGAAGAATTCGGCATTCGACCGTTGGCACATAACTTCCAGCAATATGAGGCTTTGGCAGAGGCCATCCGGCGACGTGCGGAATTGTCCGGTGGTCGTTCCATCAGCGTGTTGGACAGTCACCCAATGGGGGGAGATCCGACCGATCCGCGCACTCAGATGGCGACCTTAGCCTACTACTACACCATCGCCGATCCAGATTCGACCTTTCTGATGTTCTTCGGTGGAGCAGAACCATCGAGCAGTTGGACCCGACATTGGACTGAAGCAGTCCGCTACGATATCGGTCAACCTCTGGGGGATCGGCGCGTATTTGCCGAGGGAGCCGATCCTTCCAACACTCGACTGACCTATCGTGTGTTTGCCCGGGATTTTGAGAATGCTCTAGTGCTGTACAAACCTCTGTCGTACACGCGGAATCAGACAGGAACCATCCGCGACAATACCGCGACCACCCATCAACTCGACGGCACCTACCGCATCCTTCGTGCCGATGGCACTTTAAGCGGCCCGGTCCGTCAAGTGACCATCCGCAATGGGGAAGGCTTCGTCTTGGTCCGCGGCTGATGCATCGCTCCGATCACAGAACTGCCTACATGAGCCGGAGGCAGCCACTTTGCCTCCGGTTTCTTCATTCTGCTCCGACATCGACTCTTCCTTCGTTGCAGGCGATCGGGTACATTGAAGACGTAGAATTCGATCTTCCGATAGACACGCCGCGGGAGCCTGCACATGCGTTGGTGGATGATCCTGTTGGGAATTGGTAGCATCTGTTGCTTCATGCCAGCAGTAGCACTCGCTAAAGATCAGCGGGAACGCGAACCGATGGATGATGCCATCGAACAGGGTCTTGAGTATCTGTTTCGAGCGCAAGCCAAGGATGGATCATGGTCGGTACAAGGTCGAGGCGACCCCGGCATCACTTCATTGGCCGTTATGGCTTTTCTTTCCGCGGGTCATGTCCCCGGCGAAGGAAAATACGGAGCCGCCGTCGAAAAGGGGGTTCGCTACGTCCTGGGCTTCCAACGTAGCAACGGATTGATCGCCCCTCCTCAAGGTGGGCATTATGAGATGTATTATCATGGCATTTGTACACTGATGCTGGCCGAAGCGGCCGGCATGGTGGAATCTCCTCAACTTGCCGAAGAGTTACGCGAAAAATTGCAAAAAGCCGTGCAACTCATCTGTGACTCGCAACGTACACAAGGTCAAGATCGTGGTGGTTGGCGTTATCGCGTCCACGGGAACGATGCCGACATTAGTGTGACCGGTTGGCAGGTGATGGCGCTACGTGCTGCTAAGAATTTAGGCTGTGACGTTCCTCCCAATTGTATTGATGAAGCCGTCGAGTATATCAAACGCTGTTTCGATCCTTATCGAGGAGGATTCCGCTACACGGTGAATGGTGCCGTCACCATTCCTTGCACGGGAACCAGTGTGTTAGCACTGGAATTGTGTGGTAGAGACAACCATCGCTCACCACAAGCTCTGAAGGCGGGGGCACTGATACTCAAGACCAATCTCGAACCGCGTCATCCGCATTTCTTTTACGGCATCTACTACACTTCGCAAGCGATGTTTCAACTAGGCGATAATTATTGGGAGTCTTACCGACCGAAATTGCATGATTTGTTGTTGAAACGCATCCCGCAGCGATCCAACGGCGCGTGGATTGGCTTCACGGCCGACGATGCCGCTTTCGGTCCCAACTATTGCACCGCGATGGCTATCTTGGCTTTGACCGTTGAATATCGTTTCCTACCCATCTATCAACGGGGCGAAGAACCTACAGGGAACGAAAAGAACTGAGCAGCCCACGTTTGGTTAGGGAACCGAATGGAATCATTGCTCTCACAATGATTCCATTGCGGCTACTGATACGTCCCACGTCCTCATCGGGAATCACTACGTTTCACGTCACAGCGGGGAATCACTGATTACCCCTTGAGTTGCAGGATCTTATCCATCCGTTGCGAGATGTCACGCAAAACGTCTTCCCCTCCACCGGCAACCTCGGCCGTGGCCCAACCGTTGTAACCAATTTCGGCACAGGCTTTCAAAATTTCCGGCCAATTTTCGTCGCCTTCTCCGATGCCGACCTGAAAGCCCGCCCATTCATTGTTCTTTTCTTTTGCCTTGGCAATGCTGTATCCTTTGAAGTCGAACTTCAACATACGCTTGCCTAATTGGCGAATCCATTGCGCCGAGGGCACGCCATATCTCAGCATGTTGCTGCAATCGAAATAGGCTCCGACGAAGGGCGACTTGAACTGATCAACATATTCAATGAGCTGTTCCGGCTTGGTGATGAAGTTGTTCCACACCGTTTCAATCGCGATTTTCACACCGAGTTTTTCTGCGGTCGGTATCGCTTTGCGGACCTCTGCCGTGGAACGGTCCCAGCATTCCTGATAACTCACTTCCTTGTTGACCACTCCGGGGACCAACAACACCGTATCTGCGCCCACCAACTTGGCGTCTTCCAGTGCCCGCAGAAGTGCTTTCAATCCTCGCGCTCGTACTTCTTCTTTGGGATCGGACAAGGTGTCACGCCAATGGACTGAATCGATGACACCGTGAATTTGGATTCCCGTTTCATCACTCGCTTTCTTGGCTTGTTGCAAATTGAGATTGCTTGGTGCATCGATCTCGACACCTTGGAAGTCCAACTTCTTGAGCAACGCAAACTTTTCTTGAATCGATCCTTGGGTGCGGATCATCCCATATTTCACTGCCTTTTTCAATTTCGGCAGTTTGAACTCATCTGCCTGCAAAACCGATCCGCTCAACGCGGTTGCACCAACCATGGCAGCAGCAGTGTGAAGGAATTCTCGGCGTGCGATCGCGTTTGTCATAGTCAACCTCTCTTGGTTCTCCTGGTGGGGATAGTGGAGCTTTCAGTCTAAGATGGAACGGCCCTAGGTTCCACTACCGATCGCTCGGGGCGAACCAATCCCCAGGCGATCGCCCCGATCAGTAAAACAACCGACAATACGTCAAAACTGGGATCCCACTGAGCTTTCCCAACATAACCCCGTTTGGCCAGCGAATCGGACAACATGCCGAACAACAGTTGTGCCCCCATCGCTCCGAACGTGCCTAGCCCATTCATCAAGCCGAACATCACGGCGACGTGCTTGCCACTGACATCGGTAATGACGCCCCACCAGGCGGCAATTTGGAACATCGAACAGAAAAAAGCCAATGCCATCAGCGCCGCTCGCATCTCGGCATCATCGAAAAGCAACGCGCCTTGAACCAGCAGCGCACTGCAGCCCATCACTGTCGTTCCGAGCCAACAACGAACTCGCTTGTTGCCACCACTTCGGCTCAATAAGCGATCGACGGCCCACCCCCCAATCATGCTCCCTGCTGCTCCTCCTCCCATGACGAAACTGGTAAGCCAACCCGCGGTTTCTTTGGAGCGTCCCAACCCCTCTTCCACATAGGAGGGAAACCAAGTCATATAGCTGTAGGATGCAAAGGCGGCACAGATGAGGATCGTACTGAGCCATAGTACGTTCGGGCTACGAACCACAATCCCCCACGGCACAGGTTCTTGAGTCAACGAAGGGAGTTTCGATTCACCTCCGGCC
>CALEEC010000108.1 GCA_937949245.1 uncultured Gemmataceae bacterium
CGATCAACGAACAATACGGCGACGAAATCAAAGGACTTCGCTCCCTGATCGATACCGGACTCGAACAAGCTCAAGGGGAAACTGGGCTGGACAAACGGCAAATGGCCATGGCCAAGACGGTGATCGAGGGGTTGCTGCAAATGTTGGCCGACTCGAATGCCGGTTTTTTCGGCATCGAGTTTCGTCCGGAGGGACTGCATTTCCGCATCGCCTCGCAATTCGGCAGCGACACCAAGACCAATGCCTATCTCAAACGGCAGCAACCTAGTCCGCTGAAAGAATTGGGTTCGTTGCCTTCCGGGCAGATGAACTACAACGCGATTGAACTCGATCCGGACACGTTTCGCACGCTCAACGCCTTGACCAACGAATTCGTTGCCGATGGAGAAGCCGGCAAGATATTAGCGCGATTCTCGGAAGAACTCGAGAAAGCGGGACTGTCGATGCAACTGAGTAGTTCGGATCTCCCCGCGTCGGGCTTGCAAGTGCTGCGGTATCGAGATCCTGTCAAAGCCGCCGAGACGCAATTGAAACTGTTCCAAGCGCTCCCCAAGGCGGCCCAATTTCAATCGGTCTCCCTCAAAGGTCTACCGGAAGTGCAGGCTAACGCGCAGAAGCATCGCGGTTTCCAACTCCATGCCGTCCGTATGACCGTCGATTTGGATAAATCGGTCGAAGCGATTCCCGAAGCGATGCAGGAGATGACCAAAAATCAAATCCGTCGCATGATCGGTGAAGAAATCCGCCTCTGGTTTGGCACCGACGGCAAGACCTATGTGACGCTGTCGGCCAAAGATTGGAAGTCGGCGCAGGCCATGTTGGACCAGTACCTCGACGGTAAAAGACGGCTAGATCTGGAAGAAAACTTCCAAGTGACGCGAAAGAACCTCCCCAGGGAAGCGACGCTCCTTGCGGTCGCCGATACCGGGAGCGTCGTAGTGTATCTGGTCGATCTGCTGCGCGATGCCTTGGGCCAATTCGGAGGAATGATCCCAGGCATCGGAGTCGGTGTGCCGAACCTGAAGAAACCGGAAGGCAAACCGTCCTACTTGGGGGCAGCGATCGTGCTGAAAGACACCGAAGCGAGTGTGGAATTCTTTGTTCCCACGACCGCGGTCCAACAGCTACGCCAGATGTTCAGCGCCTTGCTCAATCCAAACGACTAACCTTTCCTCTCCTGCGGACTGGAGAAGCTGAGCGAAAGCTCGGCTTCTCCAGCGTACCCAATGTTGTAAAGGAACTCCTATGCGACTTCATCACGGTTCCGGTTTATGGGGGATTGTGTTCGTCCTGACTCTCTCAGGGTGTTCTAAGGTCGATTACACCAACGAGAAAGAAATCTCGAAAACGGAACCATTCAACATCGAAATCGACGCCCCGAAAAGCAGTCAGACGGTGAAAGTGACCATCAACGCTAGCGAACCGGTGATGGCTTGCGTAGTCCTATCGAAAGAAGCCAAAGCCGTGGAAGAATTTCTCGATCGAAACAAGATGCCCAAAGAAGCGCTCGGCTCGATGGATGGGAGCGCCGAAGGCACTTTTGAAGCCAAAATCCCCTCGGGAGAAAATTACCGCGTTCTGGTCATCCCCAAAGGAAACAAGAAAACCAAAGTCACAGTTTCCGTGAAGGGGTAACCCCCGCCTTTCGCCGGCCTGTGATTCGCCCTTGGAGCAGCAGTCTTTTACGCTCGTGTTGTCCGCCGCACGGAGCAGTAGTCTCTCCGATTCAAGTCGCTCGCCTTCGGAGTGGAAGCCCATTTTGCTTCCGACCGAAGGTTTGCATCTATCTAAGGGGATTCCCTTTCAATGAACACGTCGTCACCGGAAAAAATTCCGCGAATGCTTCCAGCCAGGAGCTTCCACCGCCGGTGTTGTCTCACACCAACGAAACCACCTTGCTGCGAACGTCGTTGGAAGAGGAAGTCGAACGGCGGGTCGATGAAATCGAAATGATCGGTGAGGAAGAAGCGGCCGGCTCTCGGCGTCAAGGAGTGTCGGAAATCACCCCCGGGATGCGTTATTTGCACGTCAGCCAAACCATTCATCAACTGATCACCGATCGGAATCGTGCGGCAGGCTTATTTATCACGGTCGCGTCGTTGCTGTTCACCGCCACCGCAGCCATCCTCAACGCCCGCCCTACGGGCAAATTGATCATTTCCATCGAAACCATCCAACGCTGGGCGTTGCTGGTGACCTGTGGCAGTTTGACGGTGTTATCGCTTTTGACCGGCTTGCTCTTGATTCGCACACGAATTAGGCTACTCTATGAAGTAGCAAAGATGAATGCGTTACTGGGTCTGCCGACTGGTCGCGTCTCGCGGATTAGCCCATTGAGTCTGTTTTTTCTGAAGCAAGTACTGGTGAGTGTCAGCGGCGGTGGCTTTGCGACGCTGCTAAGCTACCCAATGTTCGAGTTGTACGATCCTGAAGCGACCGGGCACATGCTTTTCGCCCCGCCGATCGGTTTGTGCGTCACCGGGGGACTGATTACGCTGTACATGGTCACCGTCATCCGCACCACGGCCGATGCCAAACTCCAAGCGGCGGCCAAACCGTGAGGATCGATGGAAGGTTCGGGAGCATAGGAGATGGTGTCGAAACTAGTCGAACTCTACCGCACCTTGCCGACCTTTCGACCGGAAGAAGATCTGATCGACTGGATCGCGGCCGTGCAAGAAACGGCCCCCCAGTTTCGGACCCAAGTGCGTTCGCTGTATACCGAAGGGACACTGCAACGTCTGCTGCAGTCGCCGGATCGTGAATCGCGGCGTGCTGCCGTGTTCGCTTTGGGACAGGTCGGCACTTGGGCATCGAACGCCGCTGTCGCCACGGCTTTGCACGATGAAGATGCCCAGATACGTCGCTTGGCCGAGATGGCCCTATGGGAAATTTGGTTTCGCGGGGGCACCGAAGAGCAAAACGCGCAGTTGCAACGCCTCGCTCATCTCGACGATTTTCTGCAAGTACTAGCCGGCTTAGATGATCTGATCCGGGAAGCCCCGGAATTTGCCGAAGCCTACAATCAGCGTGCCATTCTCTACTACCGTCGCGGCGAGTTTGTCCGATCGATCCGCGATTGCGATACCGTGATTCGCCTCAATCCGTACCATTTCGGAGCCATGGCCGGGCGCGGCCAATGTTATCTCAAGCTCGGCCGACCACGTTTGGCTCTGCCGAGCTTTGAACAAGCGTTACGCGTCAATCCGAACCTAGTGCATCTGCAAACGGTGATCGATCACCTCCGCGAAATCATCGACAACACCGAAGACGAAGCCTCGGGAACCAGTTGACCACGCCGCGGCGTGGTCGGATGACTCTAACGTGGTTCGACTCACCCGCAGCGTGGCCCGAATTGCGACCGCTGAGGGAGCAACCGTTGCCCCCTTATTTTTTGGGGGGAGCTTTCGGATCGCTCGGTGTCAGGTCGAAGTTGACTTGGTCCTTTTCCAGCACCAAATCAAAATTCAACTCCTTCGGATCATGGGTAAACTTTGTGGCCGCAGTGCCCGGTTTGCCGGAAGCCGGCGGTGTCGTGCTGGTGCTGGTGCTGGTGCCGGTACTGGTGCTAGCAGCCGAAGTCGACGGCTGACTCGATCCCGCCGTGGTCGAACTCGCTGCTGCCGCAGCAGCAGGAGTCGAAGCCGAGGCTATAGCCGTGCCAGCGATTTTTTCGCTCGCCGGGGCCACGGCCGAATCGCTTAAGGCTTGATGCACCCGGTAGCCGGGCAATTCGAGGGTGAAATAAGGCGACTTGGCATCGATCTCAAACTCGAAGACGGCACAAAGCCCCGTATCCGAAAAATCGCGCACCAACTTGCCGGAAGCATCGAAGACTTTGGCCTTGGGAGCGACGCGGGCATTGCGATCGACCACTTCGGCGAAAATTTGCTCGACTTGCCGAAGTTCGGCAGCCAATTTGAAGTCCCACAGATCGACCGAACCGGTGTCCAGATCGTCGAGTTCCGCCAACTGCTTTTCGTTGACGCCGGAACCGACGCCCAGTAGCAGCAGTTTCACCGGCCGACGCTTCCCCGCCTCGATTTCTTGGGCAATCCGTTCGCTGTACGACTTGACTTCGTCCATGTCGTGCAATTCGCCATCGGTGATGAAGACATAGAAACCGAACGGCGCGTCGGCGAAGCGATCCAAGAAGTACGTCACAGCCGGCAACAGTCGGGTGCCGGTGCCGAAATCTTTGGGGGGAGGAAAATCAAATTTCTCCGCCTGATCGGCAGTCAGATCGCCGATGACCTGAATTTGGCTGCCCCCGGGGCCGGTCGCCCAGTAGATCACGGTGGTGCCATTGTCCGCATCAATCTTTCGCGCCAGGTATGCACATATTTTCTGGGCCACCGGAGCGACGATGTTGCTGGGCTTCGGTCTTCCGAAGATCGGCGAAATGAATCCACCACTGCTGACGCCGTACCATTCACTCATCGATCCTGAACCATCCAGAGCGATACCGGTTTGCGTCCCTTCCTTGTGAGGTTCCATCAATATCGTGGCCCGTACTCGGACTTTGCCTGCACCGGTTGGGTAGACGTTGACTTCGCCAAACGGATCGACTACGTTTTTTAATTGCGTCATGGTCGTCTACTCCTAGAAAGTGAAATAGCTCATCTATTGATTCATTCGCGGATTCGACTGCGATATTGTACGCGGACACCTCCGCAAACTGAACGAATTCTCCCAGAAGAAATACACAGCTTCGGAAAAAATAGTCATCTTCAGAAAGAAATTCTCATCATGAGAGGTGCGATACTCAAGCAGCCGCTCGATCGAGTGGCTGCCGAGACGGCATCGTGGTTTCCCCCGACCTCACGCTCTTGGAAGCACGCCAACGAACGATGCCCCAGGTGACCAGTCCTCCGAGGTACAGAAGCCAAAAACCGGGGAGCACCTGCCCGTACCAAGGCCCCTTCCAAGCCATCCCCAATCCCATCAGCAGCGAAAAGCAGCCTAGACACCACCCATCGTTTTGCCAATCGGGGCGTTCCCGCAGCCCCACGGCGACCACCGCGATTCCCGCCGCGACCAACGGCACCAACCAACGGATCGAACAGCAAACGCCCGAATAATTGTTCGATGCCACCGCATAAGCCAGCCATGCGAGCACAGCCCAAGCGGACAACGCCAGCAATTCCGGCAATTCGTTCACTCGCCGACGCCCCGCGATCCACAACGACGCGGGAGCTAACCACAAGAACATCTGATGTGGAAAGAATCCTTTCTTGCCGACTAGCATATCGAGCGCGTACAGGCAAAACGCACCGAAATGCGGATGCTTCCAACGGCCGGTCATGTTGCCTGCATGGAACGGACTGCCCGGCCAATGCAAATAAGCCGGCACCGCGTTCGCGGGACCAATGGTCCCGGCAATCAGGTAGTTCCACAGATGGTGCAGCCCGATCCAGCCGGCGGAGCAAAGTCCATACAAGCTCAGCACCGTCCACAGGTGGCCGCGTCGCTGCGGCAGCATCCACGCTCTAGCGACGACACAGATGCCCCCGCACCCCCAGAGCAACGGTCCGACGGCCAGATCGATCGTATATGCCCAACCGCCGAACCATCCCAGCCAAAGCAGCACGATCCAGTCTTCGCGTCGCATCGGTCGACCTTGCTGCTTGGCTTGCGTGATGCCTTGTCCCCAACGCACTAGCAAAGCGGCATACACCGACGCCACGCCCAGCAGCAACCCATGCTGATTCACCTGCTGCGCATAAGGCAGTGCGGTACTGCCGACGCATCCGAGTAAGGTCAGACTCCACCGCATCAGCCGCGACAGACCAAGATACCCTCCCAAAGCGAACACGCCTAGCGCAGTCAGAACTAGGCCAAGTCCTGAAGAACACCACGTCATCCACTTGCAGAAAAACTGCGGATCTTGGCGTGCCGTCGGTCCTCCGCAAGCCAAGTTCAGCTTGTGGACTTGAGCCATCAACCAGGCTTGCACCGGGGGCTTATCCGAGTAAAAGCGACCGTCGATGCACAATTTGTCAAGTGTGCCGCAGACATTCAGTCCCATTGCCTCAGCCGCGTAGGGCCAAGGGCCATCACTGGGCACACGCACGAAAATGGAATCGTCGATGCTCCAGGTGTTTCGCTCAGCCAACGCCTCGGCCGCGGCCAAACGACTGCCATCGTTCCAACTGCCGGCATACGGCCGAGCCGACAGCCACGCGACCACGCTCGCCGAAACCAGTACCAGCAGCCAGTCGCTTGCTACCGATCGGGGGGCAGGTCGAAACGCAAACACCTTTCCCATGCCGAAACTCCAATGGCTTCTTTGCCGAGCCAGTGTGTCGCTGCACGATGGCTAAAAGGAGTAAATCGGCTCAAGCCCCAAGGGAACTTTACTGAATTTTTCGTTTTTGCAGGGTGTGCAAATAATGTTGGGCAAAGCGGTGGGCCTCAT